>DASRXL010000229.1:0-25882 GCA_035654175.1 Phycisphaerales bacterium | reverse complement strand
CGCCGCGAAGCATCGCCCAGGCCGCCGCGAGCATCACCAGCGCGAACACCGCCAGTTGCAGGGCCCCCGAGACCTGCCGGGCCGCGAGCGCGCCGAGGAACGCCCCACCCATCCCGGGCACGCCGAACGCGAGCACATACGCCCAGCGGGTCTGCCGGCGCCAGGCGTACTGCGCGACGCCGATCAGCGCGATCCCGCCCACGATCGCCAGGCTCTCCGCGATCGCCGCCTTTTCCGGCCGGTGCAGGAGATAGACGAGCACCGGCACCGTCAGAATCGATCCGCCCGAGCCGAGCAGCCCGAGGCTGACGCCGATCAGCACCGCTCCGATGAAGGCGTAGACCACCGATGGCTCCAGCGTGCGCGTCGAGCGGGCGTGATGCGGCGCCGGAGCGCGAACGGGATCAGCGCGCCGCGGCCTCCGCTCCGGGCTTCACAACCTCACCCCCCGCCCGCTCCCACGCCAGAAACCCGCCCGCCAGATTGGTGACGTCGTACCCCTCGCGACGCAGATACGCCGTCGCCGCGCCCGATCGCACGCCGCTGCGGCAGTGGCACACGATCGGCCGGGCCTTGGGCAGCTCGCCGATCCGCGGCGCCAGGCGGGTGTGCGCGATATTCATCGCGCCCTCGATGCCGCCCTCGGCGTGCTCGTGCTCGTTCCGGGCGTCGAGAACGAACGGCGCCTGACCGCGCATCCGGTCGGCGAACTCCACCGCCGAGATCTCCGGCGTCCGCTCCAGGTGCGCGGCCCCGGAGACGTCGCTCGGCGCGCCGAACCCGACCACCCGATCGAGCCCGATGCGCACGAGGTCGCGCACCAGCATCTCCGCCTGCTCCGGCTCGCAGACGAGCACGATCTCCTCGTCCGGCTCGATGTAGCTGCCCGTCACCATCGGGAACTGCGTCCCGATCGGCGCCCACAGCGACCCCGGCACGTGCCCGTCCCGGAACGCCGGCCACGGGCGCGTGTCCACGATCGCGACCTGCCGCCCGTCGAGCACCGCCAGCTCCGCCCCCGCGATCCGGCGCGGGCGCGGCAGCTCGCCCAGCAGCGGCACGCCGTCCCGGTTCTCCCGCTTCATCCGCGCGAAGTACAGCGGCGGCGCCGGCTGCCCGCTCAGGATGAAGCTCACGAAGTCCTGCTCCTTGCCCGCGAGGCGCAGCGAGGAATTGAACTTCCGCTCATAGCCCACGGTGCTGCTCGGCACCGCCCCCAGCGCCTTGCCGCACGCGCTCCCCGCCCCGTGCGCCGGCCACACCTGCAGGTAGTCCGGCAGCTCCAGGAACTTCACCGCGCTCGCGTTGAGCGTCCGCGCGAAGCCCTCCTTCACGCCATGCTCCCCCGCGGCCGACTCCAGCAGGTCCGGCCGCCCCAGGTCGCCGACGAACACGAAGTCCCCCGTCGCGATCCCCATCGGCTCGGTCGCCCCGCCGCCCAGGTCCGTCACGATGAACATGACATGCTCGGGAGTGTGCCCGGGTGTGTGCACCGCCCGCAGCTCGATGTTCCCGATCCGGAACGTGTCGCCGTTCTTCAGCAGCACCGCGTCGTACCGCCCGCCGCCGGCCTTCTTGTCGAGCCAACCGTACGACCACTCCGACCCGCCCTCGCCGGAGAGGTAGACCCGCGCCCCGACCCGCTCGGCCAGCTCCCGTGTGCCCGAGAGGAAGTCGGCGTGGATGTGCGTCTCGGTCGCCGCGACGATCCGCAGTCCGTTGGCCTGCGCCAGCTCGATGTACCGGTCCACGTCCCGCTCGGGGTCGATGACGATCGCCTCGCCCGTTCGCTGGCAGCCGATCACGTACGCCGCCTGCGCCAGGTGATCGTCGTAGAGCATCCTCAGGAACATCGTCGCCTCCCGCGGCCCCGGGCCGATGGTTCCACTGTATCACGCGCGCCCCGCCGCGCACCTGCGCCACATCCGTGTTGCGGGGTCGCAATTCGGGGCCGACCTCGGTATGAGCCCGATAGCGTTGCGCCCGCCCGGCATTCCCGAGCCAGATGGCCAAGCCGACTGGCCGGTTCCCCCGGAGCTCGGCGCGGGACCCTCAGTCGCCCCACCTCGCCCGAGCCGCGGATACTGCTCGAAGACCGCGTCCTCGTCGAACGGCTCCCCCCGTGGCCCGGGCGCCCCGGCCCGCTCGGGCAGCGCGTCGTAGAGATCCTGGACCGTCTTCCCCCAGTAGGCCTCCGCCGGCAGAAAGAGCACGGCCTCGAACCCGCAATCTTCCTCCGGTTCGGCCACCCGCAGCTCGCTCAGGCTCTCCGGGTCCGCGAGCGCCCGCGCGAACACGCCCGCCCCTGCGCGATGAGCTGGGCCCGGAAGGACTCGAAACCGTCGTCGCTGCACCCGGCGCACACCACGTACGCGGCCCCCCAGAGCTCCCAGGGATTGGCCCGGTCCATCTGCTCTTCGAGCCGAATCTTGAATGCTGTACTCTCCTCGGCCGCCATCCGGCCGAGCTCGGCCGGGAGCGCGCCGAGTTGCCTCTCCCGAGCTTCATCGCCACCGCGTCGGAGCAGGCGCGCGAGCAGTCCCCCCGCGCGGCTCCGGCCGATCATGCCCCAATACGTGTCATCGCGTATGACGACAGCAAACCGAACCTTGCAGGACGGTCCGCGCCGCCAGTTCGCGGCGCGGCCGCGGGCTCCGGGCCCGTCGATTCCGTCGCCGGAACACACCGCTTTCCCTCGCGTATTCCCTCTGCGGCCGGTAAGCTGCCGGCTCCCGGGAACCCCGACGTTCCCCTCGTGAGGCCCCCACCTTGCACGACATGATCGGACGGAAGGAATCCCCCCCGGCCACGGATTGGGCCCGCGACAGCGCCCCTGTGCGCGTGCTCCCGCGAACGGTCCGATTCCGCGACCCGCGCGCTCTCGGACCCGCCCCGAGGTCCCCGGCGATCGTCGCCCGCCTGCTCGACGTGCCCGTCGAGCGCCCCGCGCCGCTCCAGCCCGAGTTCGCCCGCGACCACGCCGGGCGCTCGCTGGTCCGCGTCCGCTGCCCGCGCGATACGAGCTTCTACGGCACCGGTGAGGTCGCCGGCCCGCTCCGGCGCAACGGGCAGAAGGCGGTCCTTTGGAACACCGACTCCTTCGGCTACGACATCCGCACCCCCAGCCTCTACCAGGCGCACCCGTGGGTGCTCGCGCTCCGCGACGACGGCACCGCCTTCGGCGTGCTGGTCGACACCACCTACCGGTGCGAGATCGCGCTCGGCGAGCACATCGAGGCCGCGGCCGACGGACCACCCCCCGAGGTCTACGTCCTCGAGGGCGACTCTCCCGCGGCGGTGCTCGGCGAACTGGGCGACCTGATCGGGACAATGCCCCTGCCGCCCCGGTGGGCCCTCGGCTTCCATCAGTGCCGCTACTCCTACTCGACCGAGCAGGAGCTGCTCGCCGTCGCTGAGGAGTTCCGCAACCGCTGGATCCCCTGCGACACACTCTGGCTCGATATCGACTACATGCACGGGGCGCGCAGCTTCACCTTCGATCCCGCGGCGTTCCCGGATCCGCAGCGCTTGATGTCCCGCCTCCGAGACAGGGGATTCCGGACCGTCTGGATCATCGATCCCGCCGTGAAGATCGACCCCGCCTACGGCGCATACGCCGAGGGCGCCGTGCGCGACCGCTTCATCAAGCGCGCCGACGGCCAGGTGTTCGAGGGCGACGTCTGGCCCGGGCGCTGCGCGTTCCCCGACTTCACCAGCTCCGCCGCCCGCGCGTGGTGGGGGGACCTCACCGGCGAGTTCGTCCGCGCCGGCGCCGACGGCGTCTGGAACGACATGAACGAGCCCTCGGTCTTCGACGGCCCTGGCCGGACGATTCCCGCCGACTGCCGCCACGCCGCCGACCCCGACCTCGGCGGCCCCGGCGACCACGCCCGCTATCACAACATCTACGGCATGCAGATGGCCCGCGCCACCTTCGAGGGTCTTGTGCGCGAGCGTCCCGACCACCGCCCATTCGTCCTCAGCCGGTCGAACTTTCTCGGGGGCCACCGATACGCGGCGTGCTGGACAGGCGATTCGGCGAGCACCTGGGACCACCTCGCCTGGACGATCCCCATGATGCTCAACCTGGGCCTCTCCGGGCAGCCCCTCGCCGGGTGCGACATCGGCGGCTTCGCCGGCGACGCGGACGCGCAGCTCTTCGCCCGCTGGATGGGCATCGGCTCGCTCCTGCCCTTCGCCCGCGCCCATTCCGACAAGGGCACCGGCCGGCACGAGCCCTGGAGCTTCGGCTTCGCCTGCGAGCACGCCTGCCGCCTGGCGCTCGAGCGCCGCTACCGGCTGCTTCCTTATTTCTACACGCTCTTCCGCGAGGCGGAGCTCACCGGCCTGCCGCCCATGCGCCCCCTGTTCTTCGCCGACCCCGCCGACCCGGACCTGCGCGGCTCCGAAGACTCGTTCCTCCTCGGGAGCGACGTCCTGGTCCGCGCCGGCGTGACCCCCGACAACACCTGCACGTCGCCCATGCCCGCCGGGAGCTGGCGGCGCTTCGAGCCCGCGGCCCAGTCCGATCCGGCCCTGCCCGAGCTCTACCTCCGCGCGGGGGCCATCCTCCCGCTGGGCCCCATCATGCAGCACACCGGCGAGCGCCCGCTCGACCCAATCACGCTCGTGGTGAACCTCGATGAACACGGATACGCCGAGGGGTGTCTCTTCGAGGATGCGGGTGAGGGCTTCGCGTACCGCGAGGGTGAATACCTCTTCACGACGTACGCCGCGCAGCGCGAGGGCAACCACGTCCGGGTCTGGGTGAAGCACTCCGACGGCAAGCGGCGGCGGCCGCTCAGGGCGGCGGAGATCCTCGTGCTGCTCGACGGCTCCACCGCTCGCGCGACGGGGATCGGCGGCGACACCATCACCGTGCTCGTCGGACCGCCGAATCAGATCCCGATCACTCTCGACGAAGCGTGACTGAGAATGCGCCTTTGGCCAGCGCTGGCCGACCATGGCGGCGGTGCGCGCCGGGACTTCGCCAGGCGGGCGTTCGCTCCCCGCCTGAAGTCGTTCGGATTCGACTACTCCTTTGGCACAGCTGTTGCATTTACGGACGTAGGCGGCCGGGGTGGCCGCCGCGTCCCGTGCGACGGCCGTGCCTTCGGCGCCGCGCGGGACGGGGATCCAGAGTTCGAACCGCCTTAGGAGAGAATCGCATGCGTCGCACCGCAATTCAGCTCGTTGGTCTCGCCGGTCTCGCGCTCGCGCAGAGCGCGTCGGCCCAGTTCCAGCTCAGCGGCCCGGCCAACTACGCCACGCCGGACCGGCCCGACGGCGTCGCCGCCGCGGACTTCAACGGCGACGGCTTCGCCGACCTCGCCGTCGCGACCGACAACCAGGACAAGATCAGCGTCCTCATCAACAACGGCGACGGCACCTTCGCCGCGCCGGTCAACTTCCTCACGGGCGGCGGGACCGGCCCGGGGCGCATCTCCGCGGGCAACTTCGTCGGCGGCCCGGAGATCGACCTCGCGGTGTCGCTCCAGAACACCGGCCAGGTTCTTTTCATGCAGGGCAACGGGGCGGGCGGCTTCACCAACGCCGGAACCGTCGGCGTGGGCGCGAATCCCCGCGGGAACGTCGCGCGCGATTTCAACGGCGACGGGCTGCTCGATCTCGCTGTCGCCAACCGCGACTCCAACAACGTCAGCATCCTGATCAATAACGGCGGCTCGTTCACCGTCACAACCCTCGGCGCCGGCGCCGAGCCCCGCGACGTCGCCGCGGGAGACTTCGACGACAACGGCACGATCGACCTGGTCGTCACCAACCACGACGACCGCACCATCACGGTCTACAACGGCAACGGCGCCGGGGGCTTCGCCAACGGCGGCACGATGTCGGTCGGCGGCGACGTTCGCCCCGAGGAGGCCGTCGGCGCCGACCTCGACGGCGACGGTGACGACGACCTGGCGGTGGCCGTGGGCGACCCGAGCCGCGCGGCGATCTTCCGCAACAACGCCGGCCTCTCCGGGCCTACCAACTACAGCAGCGGCGGAGTCGGCGCCGGCGCCATCGCCGCGGGCGACCTCGACGGCGACGGCGACCTCGACCTCGCCATCCTCCACGAGGACTCGGCGAACATGGGCCTGCTCGCGAACCAGGGCAACGGCACGTTCGCCGCGCCCCAGATGTTCTCGCTCGGCCTCAACCCGGACGACGTCGTGATCGCCGACCTCGGCGGCACCACCGCGCCCGACATCGCCGCGACCAACCGCGACAGCAATACGACCTCGGTCTACCTCAATCAGGCCGCGGGCGACTGCCCGGCCGACTTCAACGGCGACGGCGTCGTCGATACCCGCGACGTGCTCTCGTTCCTGAACTCTTGGAACGCCGGGGACGCGGCCTCGGACTGCAACGGTGACGGCGTGATCGACACCCGCGACGTGCTCTGCTTCCTTAACCTCTGGAACGCCGGCTGCTGAAAGCCCGTCAGCTCTCTCTCCCCTTGACGAGCCCCGCGCCCACTCTCCCGGGCGCGGGGCTCGTTCGTTTCTCCCCCGAGCACCGCACAGGAAGATCTGTCTAGATCCGCGTTCATCTGTGTTTATCTGTGGTCCTTCTTTCCATCATGCCGTGACGCCGCCCGCCCGCCGCTCAGCAGCGGCTTGAGGAGCCGGAGCGTCGCGAGCGCGGGCGCGCGGACCAGCCGCGGCGACGCGGCGAGAGCGCGGTGTACGCGGTGGTGCAGGCGCACCACGGCCATCGCCTCGTACTCCGCCCGCACGGCCTCGGTCCGTTCCGCGAGCGCGTCGGCGCGGGCGCGGGCCGCGACGAGCCGGCGCTCGATGTCCGTGAGCCGGCGCTCCAGCGCATGCGCCTCCGCGGTCTTGCGCTCCAGGTATTGCAGCGGGATCGGCCGGCCCGTCTCGTCGATCCAGTTGCAGTCGAACGCCCGCAGCATGCTGTTGCACCGGCGCGCCAGCGCCTCGAACCTGGGCCCGTAGAGCCCGCGGTGGCGCTCGATGATCTGCCCGTAGAGCCGGTCGTGCTTCCTCACCGCGTCGTGCACCATCGTCTCCTGCGAGTGGCGCCGCCAGAAGAAGAGCGGCTCGGCCACGCGCACGCCCCGGTACCCCCTCCCGCTCAGCCTCACCCAGAACTCCCAATCCTCGTACCCCTCGGTCATGCCTGCGTCGAACCCGCCGGCCGCCTCGAACGCATCGCGACGCACCAGGCACGTGACGGGGTGTAGGTTGGTGATGAGCAGCAGCTCCGGGTCCCACTCGGGCACGCGCCAGGTGCCGTGCGCCCGGTCGGTGAGCGTCTCCTGGCAATAGGCGTGGCTCACGCGCGGATCGCCCGCCGCGGCGATCGCCGCGGCGAGCCTGGCCGCGAACTCGGGCGCGACCGTGTCGTCGGCGTCGAGAAAGACGAGATACTCCTCATCCGCCTCGCGCGCGCCCCGGTTGCGGGCGCCCGGCAGGCCCGTGTTCTGCTGGTGGACGACCCGCACGCGCTCCGCGCCGAACCGTCCGGGCAGCGCGTCGCACGCTTGGGGGGTGGTCCCGTCGGTCGAGCCGTCGTCCACCACGACGACCCGAACCTCGGCGTCGCGTTGGGCGAGGGCCGACCCGACGGCGTCGCCCACGAAGCGCCCGTGGTTGTAGCAGGGGATCACGAACGCGACTCGGGGATTGGCGCTGGGCGTCGGCATGCTCGGCGGGGCTCGGGTCCGGTGCGTCCTGACAGTGTTATACACCCGCGGGGTGTACCCGGGGCCGGTCGGGCTCAATACTGCTGGACCCGATGGACGCCTTCTGGCACTTCGCCCGCCTCATGCTCCGCTACCGCGCGACGATCGTGTGGGCGATGGTCTTCGCCGCGCTCTCGGCCGGCGGCCTCGGGATCGGGCTGGTGGCGATCGCCCCGGTGCTCGAGAACATCCTCAACGAGGGCGCGCGGGGCCTGCCGGATGTCGCGGAGGCGTACAACGCGAACATGCCCGCGCTCCTGAGCTGGGCGCGCCTGCCCAGGCCATGGATCGACGCCCTGCCGACGGGGCAGTTCACCGCCGTCGTCGCCATCCTCTCCGTGCTCGGCGTGCTCACGCTGCTCGGCGGGCTCGCGAACTTCCTGCACGCCTACCTCTCGCTCACGGTGGTGTACCGCACCGTCACCAACATCCGGCGCGAGGCCTTCCACCGGGTGGTGCGGCTGCCGCTCAAGCGGGTCGTGACCGGCGGCGCGACCGACCTGGTCAGCCGCATCGTCAACGACACGAACCAGCTCAGCCAGGGTTTCGCGACGCTGCTCTCGCGCACGGTCGCGCAGGTCGCCAAGGGGATCGCCGCGTTCGCCGCGGCCCTCTTCCTCTCGCCCCTCCTGGTGCTGATGGCCCTGCCGGTCACGGTGCTGCTCTATATCGTGATCCGGCGGCTCGGGAAGAAGATCCGGCGGGCGTCGCGCGGCGCGCTCAGGAGCCAAGCGGGGCTGTACGCCTCCACCACGGAGGTGCTCCAGGGGCTGCGCGTCGTGAAGGTGTTCACCACCGAGCGCTACGAGGCGGGCCGATTCCACCGGATCAACAAGCAGTTCATGAAGGAGATGATGCGCGTGCGCGTCGCGCGGGCGCTCTCGAGCCCGCTGGTGGAGGTGCTCTCGCTCTTTGCGATGGGCCTGGTCTCGCTGATCGCGGCCAAGGCGATCATCGACGACAAGCTCGACCTCGAGATCTTCATCGCCACGCTCGTCGCGCTCGGCGCCGCCGGCGCCTCCCTCAAGCCGCTGACCGGGCTGGTCAACGAGATCCAGGCCTCGAGCGCCGCGGCCCAGCGCATCCGCGAGCTCATGGACGAGCAGGCCGAGCCGGGGCACGACTCGCGCCTCCCCAAGCTCCAGCGCCACGCCGAGAGCGTGGAGCTCGACCGCGTCACGTTCACGTACCCCGGCGCGAACCGCCCCGCACTGCGCGACGTGAGCCTCAAGATCAGGCACGGCGAGCGCGTGGCGATCGTCGGCCCCAACGGCTGCGGCAAGACGACGCTGCTGGCCCTGGTGCCGCGCCTGTTCGACCCCGACCCCGGCGAGAACGGAGCGCCGGGCGGGCGCGTCATGCTCGACGGGTGCGACGTGCGCGATTACAGCGTGCGGAGCCTGCGCCGCCAGATCGGCGTCGTCACGCAGGAGACCGTGATCTTCCAGGGCACCATCGCGGGGAACATCGCCTACGGCGCCGAGGGCGCGACCCCCGAGCGCATCGAGGCCGCGGCGCGGAAGGCCCGGGCGCACGAGTTCGTCTCGCGCCTGCCCAAGGGCTACGAGACCGGCGTCGGTGAGCAGGGGCTGACGCTCTCCGGCGGCCAGCGGCAGCGGATCGCGATCGCGCGGGCGATCCTGCGCGACCCGGCGATCCTGATCCTGGACGAGGCGACGAGCATGATCGACGGCGAGAGCGAGGCGAAGATCGCGGAGGCGATCGCCGAGTTCTCGCAGGAGCGCACGTGCCTGATCGTCGCCCACCGCCTCAGCACCGTGCTCAGCGCCGACCGCATCGTCGTCATGAGCGAGGGGCGCGTGGTGGACGAGGGACGCCACCAGGAGCTGCTGGGCAGGTGCGAGGTGTATCGGCAACTGTTCGAGCGACGGTGAACCCCGGCATCACACCCACCCGTCACTGCATGGTCCTCAGCACTCAGCACTCAGCACTCAGCACTCAGCACTAGAATCCCCCATGCGACGACCCGGCTGCGATGAAGACAATCTGGAAATGTCCGACTTCCTGTGCGACTTCTGCGGGAGCGTGTGGGTCGAGGACCTGCCGATGGTCGAGGGCCACAAGGGCTCGTGCATCTGCGGCAAGTGCCTCACGGTCGCGTACACGGAGGTGGTGCTCAACGAGTCCGGCGCCGCCCCGGCGGGCTACCAGTGCACGCTCTGCCTCGAGAATCGGCCCGACCCCGGCTGGGCGAGCCCCGCGCGCGAGGGCGCGAACATCTGCCGGCGCTGCATCAAGCAATCCGCGGGGGTCCTGAGCAAGGACAAGGAGACTCCGTGGACGAGGCCGGGCTAAAGGCCAGCGCGACAGGTTCTCTACGGCCCGTTGGACCCATGTGACCTATGCGCCCTTGCCCGGGCCGAGGCCCCGCAGGATCGCGAGCGTGGGCGGGATCAACTCGCCCGCCGCTGCGGCGGTCAACGACCCCACCTCATCAAGCGGGATCCAGCGGGTCGCCCCGTACTCCCACGATTGCCCGGTGAAGTCTTCGCCCGCGCCGGCGCCCAGGCGTACACGCACCACCACGTCCGCACTCGGCGCATTCGGATCGATGGCGATCCCGAGCACGTCGGTCGGCCCGGGCGGTCGGAGCAGCGCGTTCCGGCGTGAGCCGTCCACCAGGCCGGCGATCCCCAGCTCCTCCTCCATCTCCTGGAGCAGTTGCCCGTAGATGTCCGCCGAGTCGAGCCCGCCGCCGGGGGCCAGTTCCCAGCGCCCCGGGTAGAGCAGCGTCCCCTCGCCGCGCCGGCCGAGCAGCACGTGCTCGCGCCCGCCGCCGTCTGGTGCCGTGACCACGCCTGTGACGGCGAGGTGGTGGATCGTGCTCTCCGGGGTCGAGGCCGCGGCGTCGAAGCGCTGCATCGTGTACCGCAGGTAGGTCTCGCGCGACGCGCGGACCACGCCGCGCGCCGGGTCAAACGAGCGGAAGCGGAGGATCGGCCCGTTGAAGAGTCGCGGCAGGCGGGCGCACGCCGCGGCCCAGCGCTCGGCCATGTCCGGCGTCGGCGCCGGCGGCTCCGCGGGATCGATCTCGATGCGGATCTCCGCGAGGGCGCAGCCGAGGGGGATGAATGTGGCCGGGTGGAGGATGGGCATGCGTTGGAGCGGCGGGGTGCGAGGGGCCCCGCCCGGTCTCAGGGCAGGAAGCTCCCGAGCTGCGCGCTGAGGCCCTCGATCCCCAGCCCTTTGGCCTCGCGGTCGATGGCGTCGCGGATCCGCTCCTGGGCGCGCCTAAGGGCGTCGTTGGTGGCCTCGGCGATCAGCGCTTCGACGCCGCGCCGGGCGCTCTCGTCGGCCGCCATGCCCGCCACCACGGCGGGCATGAGCTCCACCCGCGTGACCTTGAGCTCGCCGCCGACGGTGACCCGCACGGCTCCCCCGCCGGCCTCGCCGACCGAGGGGCTCTCGTCGAGCGTGCGCTTCACACGTGCGGCCGCGGCTTGGAGCTTCTCACGGTTCTTGAGCAGCCCCGCCATCGCACCCATCGTCTTGAACTGGTCGAACATCGTCGGTCTCCAGGGAAAGAACGCAGAGGGAACGCAGAGGGCGCGGAGAGGAAGGAGAATCGGCACGAATGGCGCGAACCGCGCGAAGGAGGCGGATGACTCAAAGTGCGGCGGCGGCGGTGAACAATGATTCTCCGATCTCCCTTCGAGGACTTCGCGCCCTTTGCGTCCCAGTCTATTCTGCCTTACTCCGCGTCCTCTGCGTCCTCCGCGTTCACTGCTTCTTCTTGAAGTACGCCGTCTCCACGCGCCCGCCGAAGCGTTCCATCGCGTGCTTCACCAGCGGGTGCTCGCGGGCGAGCTGCTCGGCGCTGGCGGGCGGCGGCGCATCGGACTGTTCGCCCTCGCCGGGCGGCGGGCGCACGGTGAGGGCGACCTTCCTGCCGGCGGCGCGGCGGAGCAGACCCTCGACCTCCTCGCGCCGGTGCTCGAGGACGGCGCGGGTGGGGCTCGCGATCTCGACGGCGAGCTCCGCGCCGCTCCACTCGACCGCGCGCCCCTCGCGCAGCATCGATTGGGTGCGCACGGAGCCGGCCGCGAGCTCGATGACGCGCGTCCAAAGCTCCGCGGCGGAGGCGGGCGCACGCGCCTGGGGGTCGCCGCCCGGCGCTGTGTCTCGCGACGGTGCCGGCGCGGGGAGCGGCGCGGGCCTGGGCGCCGGCTCGTCGGGCGGCGGGGCCGTGGGCTGCGGCAGCGGCCGGGGCTCGCGCCCGGCCGCGGGGAGCGGGGCCGGGCGGTGCGCTCCGGGCGCTGCCGTCAGGCTTTTTTTGGCGCGTCTCCGGCGCGGGGCGCGGCGGTCGGGGAGAGCCTGGTGACGATCTCGGTCAGGTTCGCCAGCTTCTCGGTCATGGCGAGGCGGACCATCGCGGCGTCGAAGAGGGCGCGGGGGAGGGCGCTGTTGCGCAGCGATCGGGTGACGCTCTCGCACACGGCGATCATGTGCGAGAGCGCCGCGATATCGAAGCGCTCGGCGCGGGCGGCGTCCTCGTCCCGGGAGTCGCCCGTCGAATCGACGAGGTCGGTGTCGGCGCCGCAGGCGCAGAGCACCATGAGATCGCGCAGACGGGAGGCCAGGGAATCGAGCACGACCTCCAGCCCGGACCCCTTTGCGAGCAGCGCGTCGGCGGATTCGAGCGCGGCGCGGGCGTCGCCCTCGGCCAGGGCGTCGATCAGGCGTCCGAGCAGCTCCCGGTCGGGCAGGCCGAGGAGCTCCTCGAGCACCCCCATGGTGAGGCGCTTCTCGCCGGAGGCGAGGAGGCGGTCGAGCAGCGAGAGCGCGTCGCGCATCGATCCGTTGCCGAGGCGCGCGACGGCGTGGAGCAGCTCGTCGTCGGCCTTGACCTTCTCGGCTTTGACGACGTCGGCGAGGTGGGCCTTGACGCGGGCCGTCGGGATGTCGCGGAAGTCGAACCTCTGGCAGCGGCTCTGGATCGTGGGGGGGACCTTGTGCGCCTCGGTGGTGCAGAGGATGAACTTGACGTACTCGGGCGGCTCCTCCATGGTCTTGAGGAGGGCGTTGAACGCCTCCCTCGTGAGCATGTGCACCTCGTCGATGATGTAGACCTTGTAGGGGCCGCGCATCGGGCGGTAGATGCTGTTGGCGATGAGCGTGCGGGCGTCGTCCACGCCGCGGTTGCTCGCGGCGTCGATCTCGATGACGTCCTGGTCGCGCCCGGACATGACGGCCTGGAAGACCTCGTCGGAGAGCTTGCCGTCATCCGGCGTGTTGATCGCGGCGGCGAAGATGCGGGCCATGGAGGTTTTGCCCACGCCGCGCGTGCCGCAGAAGAGGTAGGCGTGCGCCACGCGCCCGGTCTCGATGGCGTTCTTGAGCGTCCGGGCGATGGGCTCCTGGCCGACGACCTCGTCGAAGGCGCGGGAGCGGTACCGGCGGGCGAGGGCGGTGTAGCTCATGGGTCGAGTGTACGCGGAGGGTTTGGGAACCGGGTGCGCCCGGAGCCGCCCGGGCTCGCGTGGGCCTCTGTGCGCAGACTCGAACCCGCGTCACAAGGAAAGGGCCCCGCCGGCGGGTTGCGCCGGCGGGGCCGCGGGTGAGTGGACGGTGGGCGTCGGTCAGCGGGTCACGACGTAGGTCGCGTCAAGGGCCTTGGCGATGCGGGTGCGGACGTCGGCCAGGTGCGCGGCGGTGTAGGGATCCGGCGAGGCGTCGGCGGCGTGTGCAGCGGCCTGGTCCACGCGGCGCAGCTCCTGTGCCGCGAGGGCGCTGATGGTGCGCATCGCGGGGCTGGTGGTGCGGTCCGAGAGGGCGAGGCTTATGAGCCGGTCGGCGTGCTCGCGCTGGAGGTTGCGCCGGAAGCTGGAGAGCAGGGGGTTGGCGGCGGTGTAGCTGCCGCCCTTGGCGTTGCTCGCGTCGCTCCAGACGGCCTCGGTGACGGTGTTGACGACCTCGGCGAGGGTGAGCATGTCCTTCTGTCCGGCGGTGCGGAACTCGTTGTCGTAGACGCGCCGGAGCGTGCCGGGGTTCATGACGAAGGTGAGCGCCGTGGCCTGCACGCCGCCGATCATGTCGTGCACGGTGTAGCTGGGGTCGGCCATGAGCTCGCTCATGCCCGCGTTGTCCCACCAGTACTCCTTGCCGAGGTGGCGGACGAGGTCGGGGGTCAGGCCGTAGGCCTGCTCGTTGAAGCTGTTGTCGATGATGAGCCTGAGGGCCCGGCGCTGCTGGGCGGCGGGGACGTCGGCGATCGGGGCGCGCCCGCCCTCGGCCTTGAAGTCGTTGTTGCTGAAGGTCCCGCCGATCCAGCGGCTGGCGATCGAGAGGCACTGGATCTGCGTGCCCAGCAGGTTCTGGTAGCGACGGCGCGCCAGGGCCCAGCTCTCGCCCTCGTCGACGATGTCGGTGAGGAGCTTGGCGCGGAGCTCCTGCACGAGCCCGAGGCGGGACTCGCAGAACTGCAGGTTGTCGGCGCCGTTGTCCCAGGTCATGTTGCGCGGATCGGAGCCGGCGGACATCTCCATCTGGCTGAGGAAGATGAGGTCCGGCTCGCTGGAGCGGGCGAGGAGCTTGTCAAGGTCCTTGTCCGGGCCGTAGCCGTAGGCGATCGCCCAGCGGTCGTAGGGGCCGACCTCGGGCGTCGCGTAGGGGCCCTGCACCGGGCCGAGCTTGTAGTTGATGTTCGCGGCGACGTAGTCCATCACCGAGCCGCAGGTCGGGCCCTTGCATTCGCCGGAGTGCACGTCGGAGAGCTGGCGGATGCTCGACGCCGCCATGTTGTGCTGCAGGCCGAGGCAGTGGCCCACCTCGTGCGCCGAGATGTAGCGGATCATCGGCCCGATGAACTCCTCGGGGATGCCGTCGAGGAGGCTCTGCTCGTCGGCGCCCTCGAGAACGGAGGCGGCCAGGGCCGCGTCGAAGAGGGCGAGGTCGGCGGACAGCATGTTGCCGATGCGGCAGGCGTGGTTGGTGTGGTCGAAGGCGGCGGGGGCGAGGGGGTGTCCCTCCTCACCGAAGGGCTCAGCGGCCGCGGTCTGGACGCGGAGGGCCAGCTCGCGCTCCTTGCGCTCGCGCTCGCCGGGGGAGGCGAGGCGGACGCGCGGGTCCCACTCGGGGTGCTCGGCGAGCCAGGCCAGGGTGTCAGGGGTGAAGGTGTTCTCGGTGATGTCGTCGCTCAGGCCCTCGAGCATGTTGCGCACGGCGCGGGTGAGGCCCTGGTGCCAGACGACGTCGGCGTCGAGGATCTCTCCGGTCTCGGGGTTGGTGCGGCTGGGCCCGATGGCGTAGCCCTGGTCGCTGGAGTTCCAGCGGAAGAAGTTGTAGCGGGCGTCCTCGGGGTCCTTCTCCATGTGGGCGCCGGTGTCGGCGTCCTGCTGGTAGACGACGACGGCGCCGTCGATCCCGATCTCGCGGAAGGCGTCGTTCCACAGGGCGATGCCCTCGCGCACGTAGCGCCGGAACTTCACGGGCGTGGTGTGCTCGATGTACCAGACGATGGGCTGCTTGGGCGGGCTGAGCTTGAGCGAGGGGTCGGCCTTCTCGACGTACCACCGGTTGATGTAGCGCTCGGTGATGTCCTCGTTGGCGGGCTTGGCGAAGTCGCTGTAGAAGTTATAGAAGTAGCCCACGCGCGGGTCGGCCTCGCGCGGCTGGAAGCCGGTGGTGCCGCTGAGCTCGCCGAGGGCGTAGCTGAGGCGGATGAGGCGGCCGTCGGCGGAGGGCATTTCATACTCGACGACGAAGTTCTCGGGGAAGCTCTTGGCCTTGGTGAGCTTGATGATGGAGGGGTTCACGCCGCGGACGGAGGGGCCGTAGCCGCCGAAGACGCTGAAGCCGAAGAACTTGCCGGCCTCCTTGGTGGCCAGGGCACCGAAGTCGATGACCGGGCGGCCGCCGGGTGCCTCGCCGAGGATGGGGACGGTGACGAGCACGGTGCCGGTGAAGAGCTGCTTGATCGAGTCCTGCGCCTGCTTGTCGCCGTCGGTGCGGACCTCCAGATTGGGCATGACGAGGGCGAGCTGCTTGTCGTACCGCCGCCACTTGGCGTAGTACGTGGGGCCCATGACCCCGGCCTGCGAATCGCCGCCGGAGACGGTGCAGCAGATCATGAGGAGCTGCTCCTCGAAGTTCTGCGGCAGGACGGCGAGGAGCTTGCCCGTCTTCTCGTTCTTGTACAGGTCGTAGAGCGGGGCGGCGCCGTCGGCGGTCGAGACGACCTTCTCGAGGCCCTCGGTCACCTTGTCGAAAGCGGGGAACTCCTCGGCCTTGTTCGCCTGCGGCTGGGCCGTGGCGACGGCGGCGGGCAGCCCGACGGTGGCGAGGAGCGCGAGGGCAAGAACCGAGCCGGTGCGATGCATGACCAATCTCCTTGGGGGAAACCCTGGTATTCGGGCCGGCGCGACCTCCCTCACGCGCGCCGGCCCGGCTTCATACCACCCGATCCGGGGGGAAGATGCAAGGGTATCGGGGGACGAAGGCTCGCGGACAGGGCGGCGAGGTCACGCGGCGGGAGCGGCGGCGTGGCGCTCGGAGGGCTTCGGGGTTCGGGAGGGATGCGCTGGCTGGCCGGCCGCCGGGGGCGGCGAAGCGGCGTATGGACGGCCCTGATGCTTCGCGGGTTGGGAGGGGTGCACTGGCGGACGAGCCGCCGATGGCATCGAAGCGGGGGCTTCGGGGGAGACGGGGCGGATGACCTGAGCAGCGTCGGCTTCGGCCTTGGCGGCCATGCGGAGGATCTGCGCGGCGGCCTTGCGGCAGGTCTCGCGGGCGGTGGGCGTCTCGGGCTCGCTGGTGGCGATGCGGGTGAGTGCGGCGATTGCCGCGTGGGAGGAGAGGGCGAGGAGCGTGCGGGCGCGGAGCTGGCTGAGCTGCTCCAGGGCCTGGATGGCTTGCGTGACCGGCGGCGACTCGGCGATGGCGAGGAATTGGGCGGGGGTGAGGCCCAGGGCCGCGGCGGCCTCGACGAAGTCAGCGTTGGGATTGAGGAGGGCGCGGAGGACGGCTTGGACGGTTTCGGGTGTGGTGTTGGGCGTGCTCATGCCGCGAGTTTGGCGGGGGAGCGGCGGAAGGAAAGGGGGAAAGTGTCGAATACCGCGATTGCGCGCGCAGGCGCGGACTTCGGGTGCAGATTGCGCGCAGGAGTGGATATCACGGGGTGCTTGTGAGGGAACGCGGAGGGAGCGGAGAGGGTCGGAGGCGCGGAGGAAGGCAATTGGTGGGAAGAGAGGCAAAAGGCAGGAGGCATTGAGGCAGTAGGGCGAGAAACGGCGCCCGGAGTGCCCCACCCGGAGTTCAGCAGCCGTTAACCCAGTCGTTCTGGAACGCGATGACGTCCTGCGTGTCGAACGTGCGGTCGCCGTTCCAGTCGGCCCACCAGGTCCCGCTGGCCCAGGCGTTGAGGAAGCGGATGAAGTCGCGCGAATCGATGGTGAAGTTGGAGTCGGTGTCGGCGGGACAGAGGCGGGTGCACTCGCGGGCGTCGACGATCGCGAGCCCCGGGTCGCCATTAGAGAGATACGCGATACCATCGGCCGCGGCGACGTAGTGGCTCAGACCCGGCTGGCTCTCGTACGAGCCAGCAAGCTGCGGGCTCAGCGGATCGCGGACATCTACAACGTCGATGCCGTTCAGATAGTCGGCGACATAAGCGAAATGGCCGTCTATCCATAGCTCCTGTGCTCTGCCGGTGTCAATCGAAGAGAGAAGAACGGGTGAGTCGGGCTCCGCGATCGACACGATGAACAACCCAGCGTCGAAGGCCGCCACGTAAGCGACATCGCCGCGGAGCACGATGGCAGAGCTCGCGCTGCCGGCCTGCAGCGTGTTGCCGATTCGGGGCGAAGTCGGATCGGAGATGTCCGTAACCGTCAGCAGACCCGAGCCTGCCACGTACGCCCGAGGCCATCGGATCGCGATGCTCTCAGTTCCGCCGGGCGGCTGCACGTGGCTCATCAACTGGGGACGCCTTGGATCCGATATGTCAACCGCCATCAATCCGGCCGAGCCTATCGCCAACCAGGCGATGTTCTCGTGGGCGTCAGACTCGATCATCACGTCCGGCGTCGGATATACTCCCACCACGCCGGGCAATTCAGCGACGTCGTAGATGAACAGCCCTTGGTCGTAGGCGCTGACCAATGCGAGATCACCGCTCACGTGCACATCGCCGAGCAACGCTTTGACCGGTGCGCTCCAGAGGCCGTAGGGGTTACGAGGGTCACTGACATCGAGGCGCCCCAGCGCGCCCGCGTCGACCATGAAGAGAGAGTGACCACGGAGGAACACGCCGTTCGCGAAGCTTGAGGGCATCAGGAGGAGCGGTTCAGGAGTGCACGTCTGACCACTCGCCGCTCCTGTCAGCAGGAGCGCGCCGATCCCACTCAAGAGGTATTCGCGTGAACTTCGTCGCATTACGCAGCTCCAACGCATCAGGCGCTTCGCCGAAGCCTCGATAGCCCATAGCCGATGCGTCAACGAGACGTTTGCGATATGGTCATCAAGGCGCTCCCGCACAGTGTTCCATTTGACCAAGATACCGACCGGCACCCCCGCCGCAAGCAGGAAATCCCACGAGCGACGCACGGCAACGTTTGCCAAGCCCCACGGACTTCAAGCAGGTGATCTCATCGCGATGGGATCGAGCGCCCGCACCGTGCATGCCGTCAACAGCACGACGCAGGTGACATTGTCGGAAGCATTCGGTGGGGGGCTAACGCCGGCCACTTGGGAGATCTGCAAGTCTGTAAAGGACATCGGACTCCAGCTATGCATCCTGCATCGCACCGTGCCCGGGGACGCGATCACCCAGATTCAGCACGGGACGAGCCACCTTGTCCTGCGCAGGTGCACGCACATCGGCAAGGGCTGGCTGCTCCGGACGAACGCACTTGGCTTTGGAGTCCACGGTGTTGCGATCAAGGATTGCATTTTTGAGAGCATGTTCCCAGACACGGGCAGCGTTTTTCCGCCCGATGGAACGAGCATCGACAACAATGTCTTCGAAACCGGCGGGGTGCGCGGCACAAATGGAATTCCGGGTAATGGTGCCGGCACTTCCGTAAACCCCGCTAATGATTATCGCCCGTTCGCGAATTCCGTGGCAAACGAGGAACTCGTGGACGCAAGAAACTATCTTGGTTACGATGCCTTAGGAGAGGTGACCGATACCTCGCAATCGAACAAGTCCATCGGCGCTGTGGGCGAGCCGGAGCAGTGAGGCCTGTCGGTGGGCCGCCGTTGTTTGGCGCCCGGTGGGGCTCAGGGGAAGTTCCGTGGGGAGGTACCCAGGGCGGCGCTGCGCTCTGCCCTGAGCTCTGGCTCGATCGCCCCGTTGGGGCTGTGTCTCTGTGGCGAGGTCCGCGGCCTTGGCCGTCTCAGCCTTCGGTCCAGTCGAACAGTCGCGAGCCGAGCGTGAAGCCGACCACTCCGATGCCGACGAGGATGCCGCAGGGCAGGAGCATCTGCTCGGGCGTGAAGCCGCGCCAGATCGCCCCCTCGAGGGCATAGATAGCCCACTTGACGGGGGAGAAGTGGCTGAGGGTCTGCATCCAGCCCTTCATGAACATGAGCGGGATCATCCCGCCGCCGAACATGGCGAGGACGAGGAGAACGGCCCAGCCGATGCCGCCGGCGGCGGCCTCGGTGCGTCCGATGGTGGCGAGGAGCATCATGATGCCGACGAAGGCGACGGCGGCGCTGAGCACGGCGGCCACGAGGAGCGGGAGCGAGGAGGGAACGACGCCGAAGGCGAGGCGGGCGATGACCAGGAGCATCGTCGCGACGCCGACCGTCGTGAGGAAGCACGCGAGCGCCTTGCCGAGCAGGACGCGTGAGCGGGCGAGCGGCGCGGTCCGCAGGCGCGTGAGCGTGCCCTTGTTGCGCTCGGTCACCAGCGAGATGCCGAAGCCCGCGGCACAGCCCATGATGCCCCAGACGATGCCCTGCGGAAATGAGACGGCGTAGGGGCTGCGCGGGCCGGTGCGCTGCGGCGGCGCGACCTCGATGGACTCGATCTCGACGGGGTTGAAGGCGACGGCGCCGGATGCATCGCCGTCGGCGGCTTGGGCCTCGGGCAGCGCGGTGAGGAAGTTGTCGAGGCTGCCGAGGAAGGTCTTGAGGATGGCGCGCTGGGCGGGCGGCAGGTCGTCGTCGCTCGCCTGGTCGATCGATTCGATGGCGTTCTGGGCCATGTCCTGCGCGACGGAGAAGTCGGTGAACATCGTCTGGAGCCGCTCGTAGGCGTGGGCGGTGAGGAGGCCCTGGATCAGGCCCGCCTCGGCGGAGCGCGAGGGATCGACGCCGACCCCGAGGCGCATCGGCTCGCCGGCGAAGATGTTGGCCGCGGCGTCGCCGAAGCCCTCCGGGACGATCACGACGGCGGCTTTCTTGCCGAGCCGGACCTGGTCGAGGGCGGCGTTCCGGTCGTCCATCGGCGTGACGGCCAGGTCGCCGCCGGTCGAGAGGGATTCGACAAACTCGCGCGAGCCCTCGCTCTTGTCGAGGTCGACGACGATGATCGGCGTGGCGGACGGGGCGTCGTCGGTGGCGCCGCCGAACATCGTGCCGAAGAAGATGGCGTAGAGGATGGGGAAGAAGAACGTGAAGAAGAACCCCGCCTTGTCGCGGACAAGCAGGCGGAGGTCCTTCATCGCCAGGGCCCAGATCTCTCGCATAGCGGGTCCCCCCTAGAGAGTCGTGCACGAGAAGAAGGCGAACGCGAAGGGGGCGAAGACGGCGAAGGGCTCGAAGGAAGAACGAATCTGGTTCACTGTGCTTCTCCCCTCTTCACTTCGAGTGCTTTGCTGTCTTCGCGTTCGTTCTGCGATCAGTCGCGCAGGCTGCGCCCGGTCAGGTTCAGGAACACGGTTTCGAGGTCGGGCCGCTCGACGTGGATGCCGAGCGCGTCGCCCGCGGCGAGGGCCCGCTGGATCACCGCGACCGGCTCGGCGGTCTGGGTGCGCTCCTCGCCGGCGGCACGCTCGATGCGGACGACGCTCTCGCCGCCGTGGGCGCGGATGAGGCCGTCCACCGCGTCGAGCGCCAGCAGCCTGCCGCGATCGATGACGCCGACGCGGGCGCAGAGCTTCTGGGCTTCTTCCATGTAGTGCGTCGTGTAGACGATCGTGCGGCCCTCGGCTTGGAGTGCGCGGACGATCTCGAAGATGGCGTGGCGGGACTGTGGATCGACCCCCGCGGTGGGCTCGTCGAGCAGGACGACGACGGGGTCGTGCACGAGGGCGCACGCAAGGTTGATGCGCCGCTTCATGCCCCCGGAGTACTTCCCGACGCGGTCGCGGGCGCGGTCGGTGAGGCCGACGAGGTCGAGGAGCTCGTCGGCGCGGCGGGCGCGGGCGGCGCGGTCGAGACCGTAGAGCGAGCCGAAGAACATGAGGTTCTCGCGGGCGGAGAGGTCCTCATAGAGCGCCAGCGTCTGGGGCGCCACGCCGATCCGGGCGCGCACGCCCGGATCGATCGGGTCGCCGCCGTCGATGCGGACGGACCCGGAGTCGGGCCGGAGGAGGCCGACGGTCATGGCGATGGTCGTGCTCTTGCCGGCGCCGTTGGGGCCGAGCAGGCCGAACACCTCGCCAGGCTCGATCGAGAGGGAGAGGTCGTCCACGGCGGTGATGGCGCCGAACGACTTCCGGAGAGAGTCGAGGACGATCATGGGGCGAGGGTAAATGGCAACGGGCAAATGGGCAAATAGGAGTTGGAAGGCCGGCGCAGGTGCGGGGAGGAGGCGTGAAGAGGAGGACGGGAAGGAGCCGCCCCGGAGGGGCGGGGTACCCGAGCTCCTCGATCGCGCCCGCAGGCGGCCAGGACACCGGCGGCACCGGATGACGGCCGCTTATGGCTGCTGCGGTCAAGCTCTGACCAGGTTCACGGGCCACCCGTGCACCGGGCCCGGCCGCCTGCGGGGGCGACGGAGGGGAAATGAAGGATACGCCGGCTGCCCGCTTCCGTACACTCTCCATATGGACCCGAATCGAGGCCAGAACCGCGCGGGCCCGGCCGACGCGATCCCGCGCGGGAGGTCGGCGTTCCTGACGGCCGTTCGGATGGCGTTCCTGATCCTGATGCTGACGGTGACGCTGCTCACCATCATCAGGACGGAGTCCAAGAACCCCGACGCGTCGTTCTTCCAGAGGTGGTGGCTCCCGATCGGGGCGGCCGCGGTGCTCTCGTTCGCGTTCCTCGCGGCGGACCTGCTCACGCCGCGCAAAAAGATCTCGACCCTCTCGGGCGTGATGCTGGGCCTGGTGGCGGGGCTCCTGGCGGCCATCGCGCTCGGGTTCGTGATCGACCTGGTCGCGGAGTCCTGGGACCTGACCCACGTGCCGCGGATCGTGGGGCTGACGAAGATCCTGGTGGGGATCGCGATGTGCTACCTGGGGATCTCGACGATCCTGCAGACGCAGGACGACTTCCGGCTGGTGATCCCGTACGTGGAATTTGCCAAGCAGATGCGGGGCGTGCGCCCGCTGCTGCTGGATACGTCCGCGCTGATCGACGCGCGCATCGTCGAGGTGGCGGAGACGGGGATCAGCCAGGCGCCGATCATCATCCCGCAGTTCGTGGTGGCGGAGCTGCAGCGGCTGGCGGATTCGGCGGACCGGATGAAGCGGACCCGGGGCCGGCGCGGGCTCGAGATCGTTGCGCGGCTGCAGCGTTCGCCGCTGCTGGATGTCTCGATCGACGAGACGCCGATGCCGAGCAAGGCGGTGGACCACATGCTCGTGGATTTGGCGAGGCAGCTTCCGGCGGTCATCGTGACCACGGACGTGGGGCTGCGCCAGGTCGCGGGGATCCACGGCGTCGTCGTGCTCAACCTGAACGATCTGGCGAACGCGCTGAAGCCGAACCTGATCCCGGGGGAGCAGCTCACGCTGGAGCTGCTCAGGCGGGGCGAGCAGCGGAGCCAGGCGGTGGGGTATCTGCCGGACGGGACGATGGTGGTCGCCGAGGACGGGGCCGAGCACATCGGGCGCGAGGTGAGCCTGACGGTGACGAGCAGCCTGCAGACCTCCGCGGGGCGGATGATCTTCGGGCGGATCGACGCGGACGGGGCGGCGGAGAGCCCGGCCAGGATCGACGCGGCGCACGAGAGCGTCCCACCGGCCGAGCGCGGCGGCGCTGCCGGCGCGCGGGCGGATACCCCGGGCGAGCCGTCGGCGCCGGGGCCGGCCGGGCCGGAGCTGGAGAGCGCGGACGCGGCGCCGCCGCGTGGGCCCTTCCCGCCGCGCCAGCCGGCGCGCCCGAACCGGGCGCGGAATCCGAGGCGCTGACGCGAAGCGTCCGAATGGAGCAAGCGCCGCATGGGACAGTATCTGTGCATCTACTCACCGCCGCGGGACACGTTCGCGGAGGACGCGAGCGAGGCGGAACGGCGCGTGGTCGGCGAGCATTTCGCGTACCTGGAGGGCGCGCTGGGCGGGGGCACGCTCGTGCTCGCGGGGCGCACGCTGGATCGGCCGCCGATGGGGATCGCCGTTTTCGAGGCGGAGCATGAGGGGGCGGCGCGGGCGTTCGTCGACGCGGACCCGGCGGTGCGCGCGGGTGTCTTCAGGGCGGAGGTGCGGCCGTACCGGGTGGCGCTGCTGGCGCGGGCGGGGCACGAATAGGATTGATTCGGGCGCGCGGGGCGGCCGGAGGTGCGTGGATGAAGGTGTTCTGGGCGATGATCCTCGTGCTGGCCGTGGCCGCGGGCGGGCTGCTCTTTATGCGCGGGCGCGATCGCGGCGCGGGCGCGGCGGAGGAAGCCCGGACCCTTTCGCGATCGAACGACGGGGGGATGTCGCCGCCGGAGGTGCCGCACTCTCCCGTGGCGGCGGACCCGGCCCCGGGGGGCGACGACGCGGTCGGCGGGGCCCAGCCCCGGCCGGATACGGATGCGCCGGCGCTTGCGCCCGCGAATGCATCCGAGGGTCTTTCGGAGACGGGGGCCGCCGTCGATGCCGATGTCCCGCCTGTCGCGCCGGCGGCGGAGGCGCCGCCGATTGAGGAGGAGGCGGACGAGGCCCCGGGGACCGGCGAGGACGGGGCCGGCGACGCGGGTGCGGAGAGCGCCGCGGATGCTGCGGCCGGCTCGGCTCCAGTCGTGCCGACGCCCGCGCCCGGGATGGAGGGCGCTCCGGCGCCGATGGTGGAAGAAACCGCCCTGGAGAGGCCGGAAGCGCCGGCCGCCGACGCGGAGTCCGAACCCGGCGTGCTGCTGCTCAACGGGCGCCACCGGGTGACGGGCGAGGGCACGGCGGCGGCGCCGTACGTGGTGAGCTGGGACACGCTGGTCGCCCTCGAGAGCGAGTACGAGCCGAAAACCGAGGGCAAGAAGCAGGTGCCGGCGTGGATCAAGGCGCTCGACGGCAGGCACGTGTCGATCACGGGGTTCATCGCGTTCCCGTTTATCGCCCCGAGCGCCGAGGAGTGCATGGTGATGCTGAACCAGTGGGACGGCTGCTGCATCGGCGTGCCGCCGACGCCGTACGACGCGGTGGAGGTGAAGCTCGCGGAGGCAATCGACCTGCAGCAGGGCGTGGTGAACTACGGCACGATCACGGGGGTGTTCCGCACGGACCCATACCTGGTGAACGGGTGGCTGATCGGGCTGTACGTGATGGAGGATGCGAAGCTGACGGATGCGGGGGGGAAGAACTCGGGGGGGTTCTGAGGCGGAGCGCGGCGCGCCTCGGGAGACGCCGTTCCGCCGGCGCATGCCTGGATCAGGGCGCATCGGGCCCGAGCGATGCCAGCCGGCCTTGGCACCGGGCGATCGCCTGGGCGGCCTCTTCGGGGTACCGGCTCTCCTCCGGCGACAACCAGCCCCGCGCGACGTGCTCGCGCAGCAGACGCTGGTATTCGCCGTAATGGTGCAGCGCCGATCGCACGTCCTGTGCGTCACCAGACCGGTCGGCGAGCAGCTCATACATCTCGCCCGCGTGCGCATGCCACACGAATTGTGATCTTGCGGCGAGGTAGTCCTCGGGATCCGCGTCGACGAGATCGGACGCGGATGCCGCGGCCCGCTCCGCCGCCGCGATCGCCTCACCCCGCTCGCCCCACCTTGCGTGCCATCTGGCCATGGCGTCGTGCACGCTCCCGAGCCTTTGGCGGATCGCCGCGTCGCCCGCGTGTGCGCGGAACAGGGCGTCGCAGTGCGCCAGCGCCCTCTCAAGGGGCTCGCGGGCCGCCATGTGCTCCATCTCCAGGAGCACATACCCCAGCCAGAACTCGGCCTCGACGCGGGCAAACACAACGTCACGGTGATCGGGCCAGAGCGTGCAGGCCTTCTCGCCGAGCGCGGCCGCTGCGCGAAGGTCCGGGAGGCCATCGACGCTCTCGGCCGGCGGGACGCCCCAGCGGCGCCAGAGCGCCAGTCCGATACGGTACCGGCACTCGACGAGCTGCGCGGCGATGGCCGGGGAGAGTTCGAACGGTTGGAGCAACGCGGCGGCACGCCGAGCGGCCTCGACTTCGGCCGGGCCCGCAACGATGTGTGCTTTCCGGAGCAATGCCTGCGAGAGCGCCAGCGCGACGGGCGCACTTTGGGGCTGCTCCAGGCGCAGGGGCTCGAGGATCGACAGCGCCGCGCTGTAATAGCGGATCGCCGCCTCTGAGTCGCCGAGGCTCGGCCGGGGTGTGTAGCCCCGAATGCCGCCGAGGCGAAGATACATCTCCGCGATCTCGAGGCGGAAGCGGCCATCGGCGTCGGGGTCCGCCGCCAAGGGGCCGTAGAACCGCTCCGCAGTCGACACCAGCGCGAGCCGAGCTTCTGTTGAGCCGGGGAGTCTCGCAACCAGGTCGTGCAGGTCGAAGATGATGGCATGGGCGAGCGAGCGGGTCTCCCCGAGCCGCGCCTCTGCCCGGGCTCGTGCAACGACAGCCTGCCTCGCCTGCACCAGCGTTCCCGCCGTCCCGAGCGCGAGAGCGGCTGCGGCGGTGAGCCCCAACCCTACCGGCCATGGATTTCGGCGCACGAACCTGGCGGTGATGTACGTCCGCGTCGGCCGGCGCGCCTGCACGGGCCTGCGTTGCAGGAGTCGGCGCACGTCCTCGGCGAGTTCGCCCGCCGACTGGTACCGGCGGGCGGGATCGCGCTCGAGAGCCTTGTGCACGATTGCTTCCGGATCGCCGCGCAGGGCCCGGTTCACGGCCCCGAGTCTTGCGGGGATGCGGCCCTCCAGGCTCCGCACC
>DASRXL010000228.1:0-7770 GCA_035654175.1 Phycisphaerales bacterium | reverse complement strand
ATCGCGCGCTCGGCGTGCGCGCGATGCTCGGCCTCGGCAGGGCCCGCGACGTGAACCCGCCGGGGTCCGACGCGCCGTCCGCTCCGCCTGCGGAGCCTCCCCGCGAGTAGCCCGGCGGATCCGGAGGGCCGACCGCTGCGGATATGCTGGCGCGGATGGATGCGCCATGTGTGATCGATATCGCCGCGTTCGAGGCCCGGGCGATCCCTCTCGGAGCCTGGAATCACCGCGCCCACCTGACGATCGCGTACCTGTACCTGCGCGAGCACGGGCTCGCCGGCGCGATCGAGCGGATGCGTCGCGGCATCCAGGCCTTCAACGCCGCCGCCGGCGTCGCCGACACCCCGACCTCCGGCTACCACGAGACGCTGACCGTGGCGTGGCTCCGCGTCATCGACACCATGATGCGCATCCACGGTCCAGGCGCCGGCCCCGACGAATTCCTCGAGAGCCAGCCCTACCTGCTCAACCGGCTTCTGCTGCGCCTCTTCTACTCGCGTCCGCGCATCATGTCCGAGGAGGCCAAAAAGGCCTTCGTCGAGCCCGACCTCGCGCCGCTCCCGGCCGCGCCGCGCTGAGCATCGGCGGGGCTACTCCGCCGGAACGAGCCTCACCACCCGGTCGGGATCGTTGAGCACCACGTAGATGGACCCATCCGGGCCGCAGACGACGTCGCGCACGCGCCCCATCCCGTGCAGCAGCTCCTCGCGCTCCACCAGCCGGCGCTCCCCCGGGCTCGACGCGTCCGCCTCGAAGCGGAACCGGTCCACGTTCGCGCCGCTCAGGCCGCCGGCGATGAGATCTCCCCGCCACCCCGGGAAGGCCTCCCCCTCCACGCCCCCGCGCACCACATCCAGGCCGCACGCGCCTACCGAGGGGAGCCAGATCGCGCTCGGCATCGCGATCTCCTCGCCCGGGGCCGACACGTCGGGGAACGGCGTGGTCAGCGGATCGCCGTCGTAGTTGATCCCGAAGGAAACGAGCGGCCAGCCGTAGTTCCGCCCGCGCTCCACCACATTCACCTCGTCCCCGCCCCGCGGCCCGTGCTCGGTGTCCCAGAGCACGCCCTCCGCCTCCATCGCCAGCCCCTGAGGATTGCGATGGCCGTAGGACCAGATCGACTCGTACACCCCCGCGTCCGCCCGCGCCCGCTCCACGAACGGATTGTCCGCCGGCACGCCCCCGGTGTCCCACAGGCGGTGCACCTTCCCGTTCGGACGCGTCAGGTCCTGGGCGTGCTCCGCAAAGCCCCGCTCTCCGATGGGGAAGTAGAGATAGTGCGTCGCGCTCCCCGGCCCCGCGCCATCGGATTCCTGGAATACCAGCCGGCACCCGAAGTGGATGTCCGACGGCAGGTAATCGTCGTGATCGGCCTCGAACACCGTCTGCTCGTCCGTCCACTCCCCGCGCGAGATGCGCCCGCGAACGATCTTGGTCATCCCCGGCGAGCGGTCGTTCGCCTCAAGCTTGTCGGAGAACGCGAGGTAGATCCAGCCGTTTTCCGCGAAGCTCGGGTGCGGCGCCACGTCCATCAGCCCGCCCTGGCCGCGGCTGCGCACCCGCGGCGTGCCGCGCACCTCGAGCAGCCGGCCCCCCTCCGTCTCCACCTGCAGCGTGCCCGGCCGGTTGGTCACGAGCTTCCGCCCGTCGGGGAGAAAGTCCACCGACCAGGGTGTGCGCAGCCCCTCCCCGAGCACCGTCTCGACGCGGAACGCGTGCCGCTGCGCGCGGTACACGCCCGCGTCGTCGGGCGCCGGCGAGCCCTCGCGCTCCCGGCGAGCCTGGGCCTGCAGCTCGCGCAGGTGCACCGTCACGCCCCAGAGCTGTTCGTCGTTGAGCGTCGCCGAGAAGTCGTGGTCGCCCCCGGCCCGCTTCCCACCCCCTATCGCGTCGAACGTCTCCCGCTCGGAGCGCCCGACCGCCGGACCCTCCAGCAGCGTGCCGACGCCCGCGCCGCCGGCGCCCCGCGCCCCGTGGCATGACGCACAGTTCGCCGTCCAGAGCTCGTCCACCCGCTGCGCCGCGCACGGATCGGCGCACGCGCAGAGCCCCAGACCGACCGCCGCAAGTGTTCTCATGCCACGCATCGCCGCACCTCCAGGTGCGCAGTGTACCGGCCCCCGCCGGCGCGAAGCGCCGACCCGATGCAAGGGCCCTGGAAGGCGGCTCCCCTGCGCCGGTACCATTTGCGTACGCCGTCCGCCGGCGTCGGCGCGTTGCGATGTCCGCCGCGCCGGCTCTTCTCTCCCGGAGCGCCGCGTCATGATCGAGCTCCGCACCGGCCGCGTCCGCCCGTCGCCCTCGCGCGGCGGCAGGGTGGCCGGCACGCTGGTGGTCCTGCTCGCCCTGGGCCCATGCGCCGGGCAGCCGGATCGCTCATGGAACGACGCGTTCACGCTCGCCTCCGGCTGGAACGCCGGCGACATCGGCCACTCTCTCGACTTAGGCGACGGCCGCACGCTCTGGCTCTTCGGCGACTCGATCGTGGGGCCCGTCCGTGACGGCGCGCGCGTGGCGGGCGAATCGAAGATGGTGCGGGGCGCGATCGCCTGGCATGAGACGCCGCCTCGCGGGGCCGTCCCCGAACAGGTCGCCTTCGCCGTTCCCGATCCCGGCCTCGGCGTGCCCGTCGCCCCATGGCTGCGCCCGGAGGCCGCGATGTGGCCTCCGGACTCCTGGTACTGGTTCATGAACGACGGCGCCACGATCACCGACGCCGGCGGCGAGCGGCGCCTCATCCTGTTCACCACCGCCATCGGCCCCTCCGGCAATCCCGAAGGGATGTGGAACTTCCGGCGTCTTGGGGGCGCGATCCTCTCGATCGAGAACCCGGGCGACGATCCCCCCGACTGGCGCGCCGCGCAGCGCGCCAACCCGCTTGTCACCGACACGCCCCGGTTCGACGAGCCGGCGCGCCCGAGCACGAACTGGGCGCTCGCCATCGTCGCCTGGCCCCCGGAAGCCCCGCCTTCCCTCCGCACGCTCTTCGTGTATGGCCTCCGCTCGGGCGGCCCCGCGGAGAGCAGCCTGCTCGTCGCCCGCTGCGCCGAATCGCACCTGGCCGACACCCGCGCGTGGACGTTTTTCGACGGCGCCGGCTGGACGGACGATTCCGGCGCGGCGGCGCCGATCGCGACGGGTCTCGTGGACGAATTCACCATCCAGCCGGTTCGGCGCGGGGAGCGCGACGAGCTCGTTCTGGTCCAGAGCGAGCCCATGCTCGGCCTGCGCATCCTCGCCCGCACCGCGCCGGCCCCCGAGGGCCCGTGGTCGGAACCCGTCCCGATCTACGACGTGCCCGAGCCGGCCGCCGCCGACGGGCTCATCACCTACGCCGCGAAGGGACACGCGCACCTCTCTCCTCCCGGCGAGCTGCTCGTCACGTACGCGCTGAACTCGGCCGATTTCGGGCAGATCTTCCGCGATGCGTCCCTGTATCGGCCCCGCTTCGTCCGCGTGCCGATCGGGTCGCTCCCGGCTTCACCCTGACCGCTGCCGGCGCGATCCGGGTGCGCCTGGTAGGCCGCCCGGGGCCCGGTGCAAGCCCGGCGGGGCGGGCCGAATCTGCAACCGGCCGCCGGCCGCTCCCGATACACTCCACCGGACCTTCGACCGGGAGACAAGCATGCGATCAGCGAACCCCGCCCTCCGCCCCTTCGACCAGCCCCAGACCTGGGAATCGGCGTTCGGACGCTCCGGACCGCTCGCGGCGGCGCGACCCGGCCCGATGACGGTCCGGGGGACGGTGACCGCGACCAGCATCCTTCTGGGCATCTGCGCCGCCGCGGCCGTGGGGTCGTGGGCCATGGTGCGCAGCCCCGAGTACGCGGGCCTCGGCTACCCGCTGGCGATCGGCGGCGTGATCGCGGGCCTGGTCCTCGGGCTCATCGTGTCGTTCAAGCCGCGCACGGCCCCCTTCCTGGGGCCGGTGTACGCCGCGGCCGAGGGCCTCTTCCTCGGGGTCCTGTCGGCGATCGTGGCCAGCCGCCTCCCGGCGCAGGTCGGGGAGACCGTCGTGTTTCAGGCCATCGGCCTGACGTTCGGCGTCACCGGCGCGATGCTGGCCGGCTACGCGACGCGGATCATCCGGCCCGGGAGGGTCTTCCGTGCGTGCGTCGTCTCCGCGACCGGCGGCATCTGCCTGTTCTATCTCGCCGCCTTCGTGGGGCGGCTGCTCGGGTTCGACGCGCTCTCGGCCGTGCTCCGCTTCGACAACGGCTCGCCGATCTCCATCGGGGTGAGCCTCGTCGTCGTGGCCATCGCCTCGCTCAACCTCGTCCTCGACTTCGAGTTCATCGAGGAAGGGGCGCGGAGCGGCATGCCCAAGCACATGGAGTGGTACGGCGGGTTCGCGCTGCTCGTCACGCTCGTCTGGCTGTACGTCGAGCTCCTCCGCCTGCTGTCCAAGCTCCGCTCGGGCGACTGATCCGGCGCGGTGCGACCCGACTTTCGCCGCATCTCGGGCCGGGCGTCGATCGGCGCACGGAGCAACGGCGCGGCTTTCGCCGCGCCGCTCGGATCGAAGCGACCACGTATCTCGGGTTCTACCCCGGGACGCTCCGGTCTCTCTCGGCTGGTTCGCCCGCCCGGGCGTGGAGAGACCGCTCACTACCGCGTCAGCCCCGGCGGCGACGCACCGCCAAACCGCTCGTTGCGAAGAGCACGAGACTGCCTGGCGTCGGGACGAGCGTGAAGTTGTCCATGCCCATCCTGCCGCCCTCCTCGACCAGATTGCCGCGGACGCGGATGTCGCCCAGGTCGCCCAGCACCGCCGCGATCTCGACCTCGGTCGCCGCGATCCCGGTGTCGAGGTGGAACCATCCGCCCGCACCGGTGAACGAGACCGACTGCGTGCCCCAGGAGAGGAGGGGCACCGGCGCGAGGTCCGCCGCCAGCGTCATCGAGGCGCCGGTCATCGTGAGGTCGACCGCGAAGTCGTCCTGCACCGCTGCGCCGGAGAACGCGGGCTCGAAGAACCGCCGATCCACGGCCACGAACCCGCCGACCATGTCCGAACGATCGCCGAGGAACCTGTCGGGCGCGACGAAGAAGGCGTCGCCGGGCCACGCGAGCGGAGGCGTCACGAAGCCCCCGCCGTTGCCGGCGCTGTCCAGGTAGCGGGGCACGCCGGTCGTGGATTGACCGACCGGCGAGGGCGCGTCGGCGACGGTCCAGCCCTCCGCGTCGGTGTCAAAGGTGCTGGAGATGACGTCCGCGCAGACGATCCCACCCATGCCGGCGACGACGCCGAGCGCGACGAGCGTGTCTCGATTACTCAATGGCTCCCTCCGACCCCGAGAAATGGCTTGCGTAGCACGCGACCGGCGCGAGCGCCGCCCGTGTGAGCAGAAAGTGCCACGAGTTCCGGGACGTGCCAGGAAAAACGGGCGCCGGAGCCCTGAGAACGGGATCCGGTCGCTCTCCGGGCGTCTTGGAGGATCTCCGGGGTGGCGGGAACCGGTTGCGCGCCGAGCGCCGGCGCCTCAGGCCAGCCGGCGGAGCTTCGTGACGCGCCCGACCTCGACCCATTCCACGACGAAGATGTTGCCCGCGTGGTCGAAGATCGCGCTGTGGGGCGCGATGAACTTCCCCGGGATGAACTTCTCTCGGGGTTCGGCGCGCAGCCCGTAGTCGGCGCCGTCGCCCAGGTGGGTGATCAGCCGGTTGTGCTTGTCGAACAGCGTCACCCTGGCCTCGAGGTCCGGGATCACGAGGTCTTCACCGAAGGTGTGGAAATGGCAGGGGGAGCGCAGCTCGTCGGTGACGAGCCCGAGCACCCGCCCGTCCAGGCTGAACCGGTGGATGCGCCGGTTGCTCCGGTCGGCGACGATCAGCTCCGGCTCCGCCCCGCGCGAATCCACCATCAGGCCGTGGGGGCAGGAGAGCTGCCCCCGGTGGCCCCCGGGCCCTCCGAAGGACCGGACGTACTCGGCCTTGGCGTTGTACTGATGGATCCAGCTCTTCCCGTAGCCGTCGCCCACGTAGAAACCGCCGCTCGGGGCGAGGGCGATGTTGGTGGGGTGGTACTCCCCCGCGCTGTCATAGAGCCCGCTGGCGTCGGGCACCCCGATGCGCCAAACGTCCTTCCCGTCGAGCGTCGTCTTCACCACGAGGCCGCGCGAGGGGTCGCAAAGGTAGAGGAACTCCTCGGAGCCCTCCTTGTTCAGGTGCATGCCGTGCGCCCCGCCGCGGAACTCGGCCCCCCAGCTCGTCACGAACTTCCCGTCGGCGTCGAAGACCACGACCGCGTCGGGCGAGTCGCTGGTGGCGTGCACCGTGTGCTTGATGTAGATGCGGCCCTGGCTGTCCTCGCACACGCCGTGCGTGTTGCCATAGCGGATCCGGGCGGGCAGCTCGCCCCAATCGTGGATGCATTCATACTGGTGGTCGCCCTCGCCGAGGATCACCGGGCCCAGGCCGGACTTCCGGCCCGTGCGGGCGAACACGGGGAAGGCCGCGGCCGCTCCGGCCGCAGCGCCCGCAACCGCCAGAAACTCGCGCCGGCTCGTCCCGCCCGAAGTCGTCATACCTTGGCTCCTGCTTCGCATGAGCGCCCATCTTGACAGCCCTGCGCGCCCGCCGCAAGCCCCTCGATGGGGCGCGAGCGCCGCTGGAGCCGGCTGATCAGGTCCCTTCGCCTGCCTGGTCCGTGCCGGGCGCGGCCCTCCGGACGAGGACCTTGTCGATCCGCCTCCCGTCGATATCCACCACCTCAAACGCCCACACGCCCAGCACGACCAGGTCCCCCGTGGCCGCCGGCCGGCCGAGGCGGTGGATGACCATCCCGCCGACGGTCTGGTAGGCCGCGAGCTCCAGGTGGGGGCCGAGCTCCTCGCCGCCCTCGGGCCCGATCCGCTCCAGGAAGTCGGCCAGCGGGGTGAGGCCGTCCACGAGCAGGCTGCCGTCGGCGCGCTCGACGATGTCCGGCTCTTCGTGGTGCTCGGCGCCCTCCACCTGGCCGAGGATGTCCTCGACGAGGTCGACCAGCCGGATCATGCCCTCGATCGTGCCGTGCTCGTCGGTGACGAACGCGATCTGCGCCCGGGCCCGGCGGAAGAGCTCGATGGCGCGGAGGGCATGCGCCGTGTCGGGGATGAAGAGCGCCGCCGACGCGAGCGCCCCCGCCGGGGAGCGCGGCTCGCTGGCCAGGTCGAGCAGCGACACGACGCCGACCAGCTCGTCCAGGCCGCCCGGCGCGACCGGCAGGTGCGTGTCCCCGGTCTCGCGCGCCAACCTCGCCGCACGCTCGCGGGTGGCGTCCGGCGCGAGGCACACGACGTCCGCGCGCGGGATCATGAACGAGCCCACGCGCCGGTCCGCGAGCGCGAACACCCGCTCGATCAGCTCCCGCTCCTGCGGCTGGAGCACGCCGGAAGCCGCGCCCAGCCGGATCACGCTCCGGATCTCCTCCTCGCTCACGCTCTCGGCACGCTGCGCGCCGATCGCGAAGGGCTTGAGGAGGAGATTGGTCGAAAACGAGAGGAAGTGCACCGCCGGACTGGCGATGCGGCTGAGCACCTCCATCGGTCCGGCCATCAGGCGCGCCACGGCCTCGGGGTGCTCGATCGCCAGGCGCTTCGGGGCCAGCTCGCCGACGACCAGGGAGAGGTAGCTGATCGCGATGACCACGATCGCCAGCCCGAGCGGCGCCGCGACCGATTCCAGGGCCGGGATCCTCGCGAGCTGGGCCGCCAGGTCTTCCGCGATCGTCGCCCCCCCGTACACGCCCGAGAAAATGCCGACCAGGGTGATCCCGATCTGCACGGTCGA
>DASRXL010000227.1:0-5400 GCA_035654175.1 Phycisphaerales bacterium | reverse complement strand
CGAGGCGAGCCGGTCAAGGTTGGGCCCGCCGGGGTGCGCCAGCCCGAGGATCGTCGCCGCCTTGTCGAACGCCTCGCCCATGGCGTCGTCGATCGTCGCTCCCACGCGCTCCAGCTCGATCGGCGAGCGCATCACGTACAGCGACGTGTGCCCGCCCGAGACAACCAATCCCAGCGCGGGGAACAGGCGATCGCCGCCGGCCTCGTCGCTCCTTCCCCCGCGCGCTCCGCCGCGCTCCAGCAGCCCCGCGTACAGGTGGGCGTGCACATGATCGACGCCCACGAGCGGGAGCCCGAGCGCCCATGCGAGGGCCTTCGCGCCCGCGATGCCGATCAGGAGCGAGCCGACCAGGCCGGGGCGGTGGCCGACGGCGATCCCCCCGAGATCGGCGAACCCCGCGCCCGCGTCCGCGAGCGCCCGGCGCACAACGGGCACGATCGCCTCGACGTGAGCGCGGCTGGCGATCTCGGGCACGACGCCCGCGTACTCCTCGTGCAGCTCGTGCTGCGAGGCCGTGACGTTCGAGAGCACCTCCCGCGCGCCGCGAACGACGGCCGCGCCGGTCTCGTCGCAGGAAGATTCAATGCCGAGGAGAAGCAAGTCTTGGGTCTTGAGTCTTGAGTCTTGAGTCTTGGGTCTTGAGTCTTGAGTCTTGAGTCGTGGGTCTTGAGAATGCGGGCTGCTCACTGGGGTGCCACTGGTCGGCGGAGGCTCTGCGGAGCCGCCCAGTGCGGATGTCTCACCTCCTGCCCGGCGCGTCCCACCCACTCACCAACTCAATCCCCCTCCTCGTTCTCCGCATCGCCGCCGGCCTTCTCGACGCCGGCGCCCACGAGCCAGCGCTCCAGGCCGGGGTTCGTGATCTTCAGTTCGGCGACGACCTTGCCCTCGGCGTCGCGCACCTCGACCGTGCCGCCCTCGACCGCCACGTCGTCCCCCCAGAGGTCCGGGGTGAGCTCCTCGGCCGCGACGCCCGTCCCGCTCTCGAGCGCCTCCACCCGGCGCTGCATGCGCTCGAGCTCCAGCAGGATCTGGTCGCGGGCCTCGACGAGCCGCCCGAGCTCCGCCCCCGCCGCGAGATCCGCCACCGGCTGGTCGTTGCCCGGGGCCAGCCACTCGCCCTTCTCGACGCGCGCCTGGATGGCCCGCACCGCCGCGGCGAGCTGCACGTCCTTCATGTTCTCCTCGATCCACGACGGGTCGGCGAACGCCGCGCCCTCGGCGCCGTTCTGCGCCTCCTCGGCCCTCTCGGCGGCCTGGCGGATCACGTCCTCCTCCTGGCGCCGGCGGATCACCTCGATCGTCTGCTCCTGGCTCATGGGCACGTAGAAGCCCTGCGTCGGATCGACGCCCCACTCGACCGAGTCATCCTTCTTCTGGATGCTCTTGCCGCTCGGCAGGAAGTAGTTCCGGTCCGTGATCTTGAGCACCGCGCCGGGCTCGCTGGGGATAGGGATGACGCTCTGCACGCTCCCCTTGCCCACGCTCCGCGTGCCGAGCACGATCGCGCGGTCGTGGTCCACGAGCGCACCCGCGAACACCTCGCTCGCCGACGCGCTGAACTCGTTGAGCAGCACGATCATCGGGAAGTCCGGGAGCGTCCCCGCCTTGTGCGCGCGGTCCACCGTCTCGTCGCCCTCGCGCCCGCGCGTCGAGACGATCACGCCCTCCTCGACGAACATGTCCACAAGCTGCACCGCCTCGCCGAGCACGCCGCCCGGGTTCCAGCGCAGGTCGAAGATCAGCCCGTTCAGCCCGCCCTCCGCGGCGTGGAGCGACTCCAGCGCCGCCTTCACCTCGTCGGCGCACCCGGGCGTGAACTGCGTCAGCCAGATGTAGCCGATCTTCCGCTCCGGGTCGAGCATGAACTGCCACTCGTTCTCGCCGAGGCGGTGGATCCCCTTCACCTGCACCGTGTTGATCCGCTCGCGCGTGATCGTCACGCCGAAGCGCTCGCCCTCGCGCTCCACCGTCACGTCCACCGGCACGCCCGGCTCGCCCATCAGCATGTCCACGCACTCGTCCACGCTCTTACCGAGCGTGCTCTCGGCCTCGATCTCCACGATCTTGTCCCCCGCCCGGATCCCCGCCTTCAGCGCGGGCGAGCCGTCCAGCGGCGTCACGATCGTGAGGTACCCCTCCTCGATGTTGACCTGCGCGCCGATGCCCACGTACTCGCCGATCAGCTCCTTCTCGAAATCCTGCGAGTCCACCGCCGGGACGTAGACCGTGAACGGATCGCCCACCGCCTCGACCAGCCCGTTGATCGCCCCGTTCTGCAGGGCCTCCTCGTCGGGCTTCTCGAACGCCCGGTGCGACAGCAGGTGCTTCACCTCGACCAGCGGATCGAAGAACGTGTAGTCGTCGCCCATCTGCGAGATACGCAGCGTCGAGCCGAGCACGGCGACGCCGAGGATCGCCAGCAGACCGATCTGAAAGCCGAGGCGGCTGGACTTCTTCATGCAGCCCTCCGTGGAAATGCCGGGGGAAGCGTAGGCCCCACAGGAATGATGCCCGCCCGCCGCGCCGATTCGCCCGGCGCCGTGCGGGAAACTCCGGCCGCGCGCCTCTAGCAGCCGGTCGTCCAGAGGCCGAGGAAGCAAAGGACATCGCGGGTATCAATGATGCCGTCCGCGTTGCAGTCGGCCGCGGGGTCGCGGGCCGACCACGCGTTCAGGTACGCGAGGACGTCCAGCGTGTTCGCCGCGCCGTCGCCGTTGAAGTCGGCCGGGCACGGCTTGGGGTGGTCGAGCAGCCACTCGATGACGGCGGGGGAGAAGGAGGCGGAGAGGCTCGGCGTGTGCCCGCCGCCCACGATCGTCCAGAGCTCGGCCGAACCTCCGGGGGCGCAGTCCTGCTCGTACGTGGCGATGAGCGTCTCGGCGCCGGGGATGCCCCGGTCCAGGTCGAGCGGCGGCGAGGAGTGGTCGGCGACGACGGCGCAGCCGTTGTTCGCCGCCCAGAGCTCCGCGGTCTCCACGGCGCCCGGGTAGTGGCTCGAACCGATGTAGCCGCCTTCGTAGAAGATCACGTTGTCGTCCGTCCCGTGGATCTCGAGCGTGTGGACGGTCGTGGAGGGGGCGCAATCGTCCGGGTCGTCGTGGGTCGCGCCGGCGAGGCTGGCGATGGAGGCTATCACGTCGGCATGGTCGCACGCCATGCGGTAGGCCATGAAGCCGCCGTTGGAGTGGCCCACGAGGCACACGCGCCGCTCCTCGACCGCGCAGATCGCCTTGACGGCGTCGATGACCGCGAGCAGGTATGCCGAGTCGTCCACGCCGGAATCGAAGAAGTCGCAGCAGGCGTCGGTGGCGTTCCAGAACGGATTGCCGAGGAGATCGTCCTCACCCTGCGGGATCGCGAGCATGAAGCCGTATGCCTCCTGGTGCGCGAGGAAACGGAAGTACGCCTCCTGCTGCGAGCCGCTCGTGCTGTAGCCGTGCAGCATGACGATGAGCGGCATGGGCGTGGAGTCGTCGTAGGTGGAGGGCAGGTAGACGGGCACCTGGCCGCGCCCGGCGTCCACGTAGCGGACGGACTGGGCGTGGGCGCCGAGCGAGCACAGGGCGAGGGCTGCGGCGGCGCAGCGGGCTGCGGGACGGCGTCGGGCGGGGTGCATCGGCGGCTCCTCTCTCGGGTGACGGGCTGAGCGTACCCGAGAGGGGGGCGAGCACCAAGCGGGCGGTCATCGCCGGCGCCGGTGAGTCGCCGCCAGGAGCCCGGCGCAGAGCGCGATGGGGCTTGCGGGGGCGGGCACGGGGAGATGCCAGACGACGGCCTCCCAGCGGCCGGCGTCCGTGTTGGAGGCGCTGCCCGCGACCCAGAGGCCCTGCTCGTCGGCAAAGACGCCGTAGGCGTGCGAGCTGTTGTAATAGTCTGGCAGCGCGGCGTGCAGGCTCTGGTAGCTCTCGGCCGTGCCGCTCCAGATCGCGGCGAACTGGCCGAAGTGTATGGTGTAGCCGACCTGGTACGTGCCGTCGGTGTCGAGGATGGTGGATCCGATGAGCGAGGGGTCGGGGTGCAGTGAGCGGAAGGTGTCGGTCGAGCCCTCCCAGATCGCGGCCCAGTTGACGCCGCTGATGCGCGAGACGGCGAAGCCGCCCTGCTGGCGTCCGTCGGGCGAGATGCAGTTGGTGAAGGTGCCGGCGAAGCCGTCGCTCGGGGCGAGGAGCGGGGTCCAGGATTCGGCGTCGCCTTCCCAGTATCCGCCGCTGGCGCTGAAGACGTGCTCGACGTAGCCGACTTGGCGCCCGCCGCCGATGTCGAACGCCTGCGAGTGGCCGGCGCCGGCGGGATGGAGCGAGACGGCGCTGTCGGCGGAGCCGGACCACATGTACGCGGTGCGGACGCCCTGGCGGCTTTCGACGAAGCCGACCTGGCGCTGGCCGTCGGTGCCGAGGGCGTAAGAGATGGGCCCGCCGCCGGGGTGGAGGTTGACGAAGGTGTCGGCGGAGTCGCCCAGCCAGACGCCGGCGCGGAAGTTGCCGTTGGCCATGACGGCGTGGCCGACGTGCTGCGTTCCCGAGGAGCGGTTGATGCGCGAGGCCGCGAAACCGGCGGGGTGCAGGTCGAGGAAGTCGGCGGGCGAGTCGCCGGTCCAGAGCGCGGCGTGGTGGTCGGAGAAGCCGGTGGCGCCGGCGTAGCCGGCGGTCAGGCCGGGGCCGAACGCGGCCTGGCCCGCGGAGTCGCCGGCGGGGTAGGGATGGAGGACGGTGAACGTCCAGTCGGCGTGGGCGGGGAGAGCGGCGGCGCAGACGACGAGCGGGAGAGCGCAGAGCGGCCGGTGCATGGGAGACCTCCTGATTTCACGATGGACGCCGCGAAGGCGTCGCGGCCCGGCCCGGGGGTGTGTGGGCTGGGCGGCCGCGTGGCGCGGGGGCTCACGGCGGCCGCGAATAGGTTCGCGGGGCGCGGGGTGGAGGTTTCCGGCGCGGTAGTGAGATCGGGCGGCGCGGTTGGGTGGAGCGGCGGAGGGGGAGTAGGGGAAGGAGCCGCTCCGGAGGAGCGGGGTACCCGGGGAGCGGTGGCGGGCGGCGGGTCGAGGGGGATCTTGGCCGGTTTGGAGATGCGTTCGAGGTGGGCGGCGGACTTGCGGACGGTTTCGCGCGAGCGGATGCGGAGCACCGGGGCGAGGAGCGTGTTCTCCTCGGGGTCGGCATCGACGATGGCGGCGAGCTTGCGGATGGCCGCGGGACGGGCGACGGCGGCGATACGCGCGGCCTGGAGCTCGGCGCAGCGGGCGAGCGCGTCGAGCATCGCGGCGACTTCGGGATGATCGAGGATCGCGAGCAGGTCGGTGACGGTGAGGCCGTGGGCGGAGGCGAGGTGGTGGAGCTTCTCGTCGGCGCGGAGGTAGTCCTCGAGGAGGGGATCGAGGAGCTTGGAATCGGCGAGGAACTC
>DASRXL010000226.1:0-3627 GCA_035654175.1 Phycisphaerales bacterium | reverse complement strand
CGCCGAAGTACGACGAGGCGGTGACGATCCCCGCAAAGAGCAGCGCGGAATCGATCGTGCTGACCACCGTCTCATACCCCTCCGTGCTCACCCCGCCCGTGCCCCCGTCGAGGTAGTGAAAGAAGAGCCCGGCCCGCCGGTTGTCCGCCGCGCCCGACAGGCTCCGGAGGATCAGCTCGGCGCGCGCCTCGGCCTCGTCGCGCCCGATCCAGCCGCGCTCGACGCCGATCGGCAGCGAGGAAAGCTGGAACCCGACGCCCGCGACGCTCACGACCCGCGAGCTCGTGCGGTCCACCACCATGCCCGTCTCCGCGTGCACCTCGTGCCAGAAGAAGAGGAACGCCCCCCGCTGAATCTCCTCCAGCAGCATGGACGCGTCACGATCGAAGTCGAACGGAGGGCGCTGCACACCCGGCGGCGACTCGATCACGACTCGCTCGATGTGCGCCGGCCCCCCAGGCTGGGTTGAGGCGGAACACCCTGCGAACGACAGGGCCGATCCAGCCGCGGCCAATGCATGCAGCCGTGCCATGAGGGCTCCTCGCATCCCTCCGCCCGCCGGGCCCGGACGGGGGGCCTCTCCTCAACGTACCATGCTTCTTGTGAGTCGGCACGATACTTCGCGGGCGCGGTCGAGAACGACGGCCTCAATCGCCGACGTCGCGCGTGCCGCGAACGTCTCGATCGCGACCGTCAGCCGAGTGTTCAACAGCCCGGACCTCGTGGCGGCCGCGACAACGGACCGGGTGCTGCAAGCCGTGCGTGAGCTGGGGTATCAGCCGAACGCGATCGCCCGCGCGCTGATGACCAACCGCAGCCAGATCATCGGGATAGCCCTCCCCGACATTCACGGCGAGTTCTACTCAGAGATCCTGCGCGGCGCCGATTCCGAGGCCCGCGCCCACGGCCTGCGCCTGCTCATCGCGAGCGAGGCGCGCGAGGGCGAGGGCGCCGGATCACAGACAGGGTTGCCCTACTCGCTCATCGACGGGCTCGCCGTGATGATCACCGAGCCAAACCAGCCCCTCTGGCTCGAGGCCCGGTCCTGCGGCGTGCCGGTGTGCGTGCTCGATCTCGAGGTCGCCGAGCCCGGCGTGGACAATGTGCTCGTGGACAATGTCTCTGGCGCGCGCGAGGCCACCCAGCACCTGCTCGCCCGCGCCCCCGCCAGCCGCTGCTACTTCGTGGGCGGCGCGGAGGCCAACTTCGACTCGCAGCAGCGGGCCCGGGGATTCCGCACCCTCGTCGAGCAGCGGGCCGGGCCGCTGCGCCCCGAGCAGATCGCCTTCGGCGACTACACCAGCGAGTGGGGACGTCGCTGGGCCGAGGAGAACATCCTGGCCCGCGGCCTTCGCGCCAGCGCGGTCCTCGCCGGGAACGACGAGATCGCCATGGGCGTGCTCTTCGCCGTGCGCGAGGCCGGGCTCCGCGTGCCGGAAGACGTCGCCGTCGTCGGCTTCGACAACACCCGCCTCTGCGGCATCGTGCGCCCCACGATCTCCTCCGTGCGCATCCCTCTGCGCGAGCTCGGAGCTATGGCCATCATCCTGCTGCTCCGGCGCATCGCCGAGCCCGATTGCGAGCCGCAGCGCGTGCGCCTGGCCGCCCAGCTCGTGGCGCGCGAGAGCTCCTGAGCGCGCGGAGCCCGAGCTCACCCATGTTTCACCCTGCGCTCACGCCCCGACCCCTAAGCACTCTGGCCGACCCGCGGGTGAGTCCCCCGTGCGCGGCAGGGAGGTGACCCATGGCGGAGAAACAGACCACGCGCAAGGCCGGCGATCGCGACGGCGCGGCGAGCACCAAGCGGACGCCGCCGCAGACCCAGAAGCCGCGCACGACCGAGGTTCCCGGCCGGCCAGAGGCGGACCACGAGCCGCGGCGCGAGAAGGCGTACGGGCCCGGCGGGGCGGACCCGGAGAGCGCCCGCGTCTCCCCGTCGAGCCGCCAGGACGCCACGCCGATCGACGAGCCCACGTCCAACATCGACGATCCCCCGATCCCGGGGGAGCCGCCCGGCGCCGAGCGCACCGCGGAGGGGGCGGATACAAAGCCGCTGTAGCGGCCCGGCTTCCAACGGCTAACGGTCAAGACGGCTCTGCGCCGCCGGCCGGCTCAGCGTGTCGCTGACCAAGCGCCCGATGTTCTCCGGCAATTCGCCCGCGACGAGCTCCAGCCTCGAGCGCGCCCCGTCCGCGATCATGGGATCCGGATCATTCATGAACAGGGCGAGATCGCGCAGGGCGGTCACGTTCCGGCGCCACGGATCATCCGCCGGGAAGAGCCGCTCCACCCGGGCGATGTTGGTCTCGAGCACCGGGACGGCCTCGTGCGCCCGCTCGCTCTTGAGCAGCAGGAACGCCAGCATCGTCTCCCACACGGCGATTTCGACGCTGTCGCCCGCGCCTGTGCCCGCGGCCGACGCCAGATGGTTCCGCACCGCCGCGATCCGCGCGTGGTCCATCTGGCCCTCCATGCCGGTCACGTCCACGCCGTGATCACCGCCGATCGATTCGAACCCGGAGACGAGCGGGAGCCACGTCAGGTCCGCGGAGTCTGCCTTCACCTTCTCCATCGTGCGCATCATGCTCTGTATGAGCCCCCTGGCCCCCTCGATCCTGCGCTCCTGCTCCTCCTGGCGCACACGGAGCATCTCCAGCTGCTGCTCGAATGCGTACGTCCGGCGCGCAAGGTCGGCGCGCCACGCCAGCCCGAGCGATCCGAGGATCAGCGCCGCCCCCACCAGCGCGGCGACGGCCGCCGCTGGTGATCGCCTCGTCCACAGCCGTGCGCGTCGCACCACCGAGCGGTCGAAGGGCATCACCGGCTCGCGCGCCAGCCAGCGCTCCAGGTCCACCGCGAGCACCGCCGCGGAGGCGTACCGGTCCCGCGCCAGCGGGGCGAGCGCCCGCGCGCAGATCGCGCCGAGAGTTCGGTCCAAGCCCGGACAGCGGGCCGCCGGGTCTGGCGCATCGGCGGAGCCGCCCCCGCCCAGCCGCTCGCGCACCTCGGCCGGCGAGCCGCCGTTGGGGAACTGCCCGGTCAGCAACCAGAAGAGCAGCCCGCCCAGCGCGTACACATCGACCGACGCGTCCTCGCCCCCGGTCTCGGCCCGCAGCTGCTCCGGCGCCGCGAACCCGAGGGAGCCCACGGGCCCGTCGCCCTTCCCGCGGTGCATCGCCGCGGCCAATCCGAAGTCCGTGATGTGCGGTGCCCCGCCCCTGTCCATCAGGATGTTCGTCGGCTTGAGGTCCCGGTGCACCACCCCCGCGTTGTGCGCCACCTGCACCGCGTGGGCCAGCTGCAGGACGATCTTCGCGGCCTGACGCTCCCCGATCTCCGCCTGCCGCGCTCGCCAGCGGTCGAGCGGCGCGCCGTCAATGAAGTCATACACCAGGTACGGCTGACCCTCGGCGGACCCGCAGTTCAGCAGGGCCGCGATGCCCGGGTGCCGTATGCGGGTCGCCCGGGCCGCTTCCCGCGACGCCTCCTGCTCGCCGTCGGTCTGCCAGGCGTGCAGGAGCTTCACCGCCACGCTCAAGGGCCGACCGTCCGCCGCGAGGAGGCGGTCCATCGCGCGAAACACCACCCCTTGCGTGCCGCTCCCCAACGCCTCTTCCAGCTGGTAGC
>DASRXL010000225.1:0-19006 GCA_035654175.1 Phycisphaerales bacterium | reverse complement strand
CAGCGAGGCGGCGAGGCGATCAGCGCCAGTCGAGGCCTTCGGGGAGGGAGTTGAGGTTGCGGCAGCCGGATTCGGTGACGATGACCATGTCCTCGACGCGCACGCCGCCGAGGGCGATGGAGTAGAGCCCGGGCTCGATGGTGAGCGCGTCGCCGGGGATGAGGGCGGGGCCGCGGGTGTCGAGGAGCGGGGGCTCGTGGACGTCCAGGCCGATGCCATGGCCGGTGCCGTGGGTCATGGCGGTGTGGGTGTCGGGGGCGCCCTGCGGCGGGAGGCCCATGTGGTAGCCGCGGGAGGCGATCACATGGGCCGTCGCGGCGTGGACGTGCTCCCCGGTGACGCCGGCGCGGGTGGCGGAGATCGCCGCGGCCTTGGCTTCGACGACGGCGGCGTGCATGCGGGCGATCTCGCCGGGGATATCGCCGTGGACGACGGTGCGGGTGCAGTCGCCGTTGTACAGGGTGGTCTTGTTCTGGGGGAAGATGTCGATGATGACGGGCTCGCCGGAGCGGAGGGGACCCGTGCCGAAGTTGTGGCAGTCGCCGCCCTCGCGCCCGCCGGCGACGATCGAGCCGGGGCTCGCGTAGCCGAGCTGGAGGAGCCAGATATCGATCATGGCGCGGAGGCGCTCGGCGGTGAGAGGCTCGGAATCAAACTGGAGGACGCCGTCGCGGCCGGCGGGCGCGCGGGCGACGACGCGGCAGGCCCGCTCCATCACCTCCTCGGTGGCGCGCTGGGCCTCGGCCAGGTGCGCGATCTCCTGGTCGTCCTTGGCGCGGCGGGAGAGCACACCCTTGTCGGGGTCGTACTCGAGCGCGATGCCCGCCTGTTGGATGTGGTGTGCGTAGATGAAGGGGAGCGAGCGATCGGCGACGACGCGGGTGACGTCGCCGCGCCGGAGGCACTCGACGACGCCCTGGGCGCTGGCGGTCTCGCGGTCGCCGGAGAGGCCGCCGGGGGGCGCGAAGTCGGAGTAGCCGAAGACGGCGTCGGCGCGGGCGTGCCTGCGTGCGCGGTCCGCCTCGATTTCGCGGAGGATGAGCGTGCGGGCGGGAGATGCGCTCTCGACCTCGATGAGGGCCGCGGGATCGCCGACGAGGAAGCGGATCTCGCGGTAGAGGATCATGTTTTTCGCGGGTACGCCGGCGGTGAGGATGGCGGTGGTCATGAAGCCATTATTCACCACGGAGGACACAGAGGAGCACAGCGGAGAGGTAGGAACGCGGAGGGTACGGAGAAGGGGCGCGGAGCAAGACTTCTTCTCCGAGTCTCCGCGTTTCTTCGCGACTCCGCGTTCTCTGCGCCGAGTCTCTCTGGTGAGCTTCTCAGAACTGGCTCGCGGTGAAGGTCTTGGCGACCTCGTCGCGGTCCCAGTTGTGGGAGTAGCCGCGCTTGGCCTCGTAGAAGTCCCAGAGCTCGAACCAGTAGCTTTTGAACTTGAAGGGGCCGAAGGGCTCGTAGTGGGCCGCGAGCTTCTTCATGATCGCCGCGTCGGCCCCTTTGTAGCCGAGGATGGTCTTGCCATGGCGGAGGCTCTCGGTGTCGAGGGCGAGGCGGGAGTAGCGGCCGAGGAGCATCATGATGTTGCCCGCGGCGTAGGGGCCGATGCCGGGGAGGCTCTTCAGGAACTTGAAGACATCGTCGTCGGGGGTCGCGGGATCGGTGAGCCAGGCCTCGTCCACTTCGGGCGGGCGCTTGGCGCGGGGGAGGAAGAGCGAGGCGAGCTCGACCATGCGCTGGTCGCGGTAGCCGACGCGGCAGCGGGCGCGGAGCGTGGCGGGGCGGGCGCGGGCCATGCGCAGCGGCGTGGGGAACGCGCCGCCCTTGCCGAGCACCTCGCAGAGGCGGCGGTTCATGTTGACCGTCGAGGGCCAGGTGACGTTGCAGCTGGTGACGGTCTTGACAACGTCCTCGAAGAGCGTCGGCGAGCGGAAAAGGCGGCAGCGCCCTGAGGCTTTCCAGCGCGGGTCGAGGGCGTGGAACGCCGCGGCGTGGGAGGCGTCCTCATCGAGCCGGAGCATGCGGGCGATCTGGGCGCGGGCCTCGCGGCGCTCGGGGGCGGAGAGGGCGCGGTCGAAGAGGGCGCGGAGAGGAGCACCGGGGCGGTGGGGGAAGAAGAGATGCGTCGCGTCGCCGTTGGTCGCGGGCGCGCGGGGCGGGGCTTCGATGGCCTGCTGCGCGAGCGTGAGCTTCGCGGGTCCGTCCGCGAGGTGGAGCACGCGGGCGAGCGTCTGGGTGCGGACGTTCCAGTGGTTGGGCGCGAGGATGAAGTAGCCGTAGGAGCAGACGTCGCGGGAGAGGACGAAATCGTCGGGGACGGGGATGGTGAGGCGGGTGGCCATGGGGGGGGACTGTAGTGCTCCGGATGTGCGGCTCGGGGCGGGGGCGCGATGGATGCCGAAGCACTGCTGGGACAGCCGTGCCACCGAGGAAGCACGGCCGGGACAGCATCGCCCGTGCTTCCGCCTTGACTCGGGCGCGGGCGCGGTCGATACTCCGGACGATGACGATCGTGCCCCGCACAACCGGCGACTCGCGACAGCAGCAGCGGCGCGGCCGGGTGCGGCGCTGCGCGATCTAGCCGCTGGATCGTTCACGCCCGATCACCCGGCCGGCCCTTCAGGGGCCGGTGTTCGTTTTTGACGTAGGATTGCGGCCCGGAGCGACTTCACCATGAGCGACCGACCCCGCCACTTCATCCAGCAGATCATCGACGAGGACAACCGCACGGGGCGGTGGGGCGGCAGGGTGCACACGCGCTTCCCGCCGGAGCCCAACGGCTACCTGCACATCGGGCACGCGATGAGCATCTGCCTGAACTTCGGGCTCGCGAAGGAGTTCGGCGGAAGGTTCAACCTGCGCTTCGACGACACCAACCCGGTGAAGGAGGAGACCGAGTATGTCGAGAGCATCAAGCGGGACGTGAAGTGGCTGGGGGGCGACTGGGAGGGGCCCAACGGCGGCGGGCTCTACTTCGCGAGCAACTACTTCCAGCAGATGCACGACTTCGCGGTGGAGCTCATTAGGAAGGGCAGGGCCTACGTGTGCGACCTCACGCCCGACGAGATGCGTGACTACCGGGGCACGCTGACCGAGCCGGGGCGGCCGAGCCCCTACCGCGACCGGACGGCGGAGGAGAATCTCGACCTGTTCGAGCGCATGGCGGCGGGGGAGTTTCCCGACGGGTCGCGGACGCTGCGGGCGAGGATCGACATGGCCTCGCCGAACATCAACCTGCGCGATCCGGTGATGTACCGCGTGCTGCACGCGACGCACCACAACACCGGGGATCGGTGGTCGATCTACCCGATGTACGACTGGGCGCACGGGATCGAGGACTCGCTCGAGGGGATCACGCACTCGATCTGCACGCTGGAGTTCGAGGACCACCGGCCGCTGTACGACTGGTACATCGACGCGATCAACGAGGGCAGGACCGGGGACGGGAGCGGGCCGTGGGGCGGGAGGATCCACCACCCGCAGCAGATCGAGTTCGCGAAGTTCCTGCTGAATTACGTGGTGCTGAGCAAGCGGAACCTGATCCGGCTGGTGAAGGAGGGGCGCGTGCGCGGGTGGGACGACCCGCGGATGATGACGATCAGCGGGCTGCGGAGGCGCGGCGTGACGCCCGAGGCGCTGCGCTCGCTGTGCCACGAGGTGGGGGTGACGAAGTTCAACAGCGTGCGCGACATGGTGCTGCTGGAGAACGCGGTCCGCGAGCACCTCAACAGGGTCGCGCCGAGACGGATGGCGGTGCTGCGCCCGCTCAGGGTGGTGATCGAGAACTACCCGGAAGGGAAGGCCGAGGAGTTCGAGGTCGCGAACAACCCGGAGGACGGGGCGGCCGGCACACGCAGGGTCGCGTTCTCGCGCGAGCTCTATATCGAGCGAGAGGACTTCCTGGAGGACCCGCCGAAGAAGTTCTTCCGTTTGGCGCCGGGGCGCGAGGTGCGCCTGCGCGGGGCGTATTGGATCCGGTGCGAGCGGGCGGTGAAGGACGCGGCGGGCGCGGTGGTCGAGCTGCGCTGCACCTATGACCCGCAGACGCGGGGCGGGGAGAGCCCGCCGCCGGACGCGGGCGGCGAGGTGCGGAAGGTGAAGGGCACCCTGCATTGGGTGAGCGCGGCGCACGCGATCGAGGCGGAGGTGCGGCTGGTGGACCGGCTGTTCACGGCCGAATCGCCCGGCAGGGCGACGGGGAACTTCCTCGATGACCTCAATCCCGGTTCGCTCGAGGTGGTGAAGGGCGCCAGGCTCGAGCCGGCGCTGGCGGAGCGCACTGCGGACGAGCCGGAGTGGGCCGACGGGATCCGGCGGTTTCAGTTCGAGAGGCTGGGGTACTTCTGCGTGGACGCGGACTCGAGACCGGGGGCGCTCGTCTTCAACAGAACGATGACGTTGAAGGACAGTTGGGCGAAGCAGGCGGGGAGGGAATGAGCAGTCAGATGGAAGCGAGTTGTTGGCCCCCGTCAAATCAGCGTACTTGCGGACGCCGGAGGCGTCCCCTTGAATAGCCGGGGGTGGAGGTCGCGTCAGCGACCGACACCCCCGGATAGCGTTCTCATTAAGCGCTGCTTTTCGACCCCGGAGGGGTCATCTTCAATCGAGGTAGCGCTCATCGAAAGGGATTTGGTATCGGTGCAGGAATTCGATGAATTCGTCGCGGAATGACACAGCTTTGTGATGCTCCTTCTGCTTGGCGAAGTAGCCCCGGATCATGTCCACCTGTGATTGACCGATCGTCAGGGCGGCGTATCCATCCTGCCATTTGAACGCCTCAAATGCGGCGCCCTTGGTCTTGATCCACGACGATGAATCACGCTTGACCTGGAGCATCAGGTCGGCAACCGAAATTGTCTTTCCGAGGCTGACCAGAAGATGGATGTGATCGACGTTGCCGTTCGCATCGAGGAGCACGGAGCCGGTGCTCCGGCAAATGCCACCGATGTAAGCATAGAGCTCTGGCTCGATCTCCCGTGTGATGAGAGCGTCGCGGTCCTTCGTCGAGAAGATAAAGTGAATGAGGAGTGCGGTGTAGGTGGTGGCCATGCGCACAGCATAATCCATTCAGGCAAGACCGTTCAAGACGACCCCTCCGGGGTCGAGAACCAGATCCAGGCTGCCACTGTTTCCGGGGGTGTCGGTCGCCAGGAGCGACCTCCACCCCCGGCTATTGAAGAGGACGCCTCCGGCGTCCGCAGCGCGCCGTATCCCGACCTCGTCAGCGGTCGTATCGCGCGGGCACGAGCGGCACATCCGTACCATACCGCCGTGCCCGAACTCCCCGATGTCACTATCTACGTGGATGCACTGCGACAACGCATCATCGGCGATCGAATCGCGCGCGTGCGCATCGTAAGCCCCTTCATCCTCCGCACATTCGATCCACCTATCGAAGCGGTCGAGGGCAAGCGCATCGCCGGGGTCTCGCGCATCGGGAAGCGCATCGTGCTCGAAGCGGAGGACGAGCTGTTCCTCGTCATACACCTCATGATCGCCGGCCGCCTGCGCTGGATAGATGGGCCAGGGGCCAAGGCGCCGGGTGGAAAGATCACGCTGGCGTCGCTCGAGTTCCCGTCGGGCACGCTCGCGATCACGGAAGCCAGCACGAAGAAGCGAGCGTCGCTCCATGTTGTTGCCGGGCGCCAGGGGCTTGGACAGTTTCAGCGGGGCGGGATCGACGTGCTGGAGGCGGACCTCGCGTCCTTCGGCGCGGCCTTGGCGCGCGAGCGGCACACGCTCAAGCGGGCGCTCACCGATCCGCGCCTGTTCGACGGCATCGGGAACGCGTACTCGGACGAGATCTTGCACGCGGCGCGGCTCTCGCCGTTTAAGATCACGACCACGCTCGACGCGGGCGAGACCGCGCGATTGCACGATGCGACGCGGGGCACGCTCTGTCGCTGGATCGCACGGCTGCGAGAAGAGTTCGATGACGGGGCCGGCGGGCTGCGGTTCCCTGGGCCGGGCGAGATCACGGCGTTCCGGCCGGACTTCGCGGTCCATGGGAGGTTCGGCGAGCCGTGCCCGGTCTGCGCCACGAAGGTGCAGCGGGTGGTGTATTCCGAGCGGGAGTTCAACTACTGTCCGACGTGCCAGACGGAGGGGCGGATCTTGGCCGACCGCTCCCTCTCGCGCCTGCTGCGCGACGAGTTCCCGCGCACGGTGCGAGAGCTGGAGGCCCTGGAGGAGTGACCGCCCGCCGGAACCCGGGGCGCCGGCGGGACGAACATTGATCGATGCGGCACGAGCACGACATCGCGCCCGACGCTCCCCGGCTCAATCCGGGCGACGGGGAGCGCGCGCGCCTGCTGGGCGCCGCCCGCGCCGGCGGGATGCTGGTGACGCACAAGTGTTACCGGTCCGACTTCGCGCAGGGCTGGCACGAGCACCCCAATGCGACGGTCGAGCTCGTGCTGGCCGGATCGGGGGTGGGGACGTACGGGGGCATCCGGCTGGAGTCGGTCGCGGGGGCGGTCGAGTTCTTCCGGGCGGGCGTCCGCCACAGGTTCGCCGCGGGGAGAGCGGGGATCAGGACGCTGCACGTCGCCTTTCCTGCGTCGCTGGACGCGGCGGCGCAGCCGGACGTCGTCGTGGAGGCCTTGGAAGCGACTGTCGCGCAGCCGCTGGCGCTCGCCATCCTGCACGAGCTCGCCGAGCCTGAGCTCGACCTCTCGCGGGGGCTCTCGATCGAGTCGCTCGCACAGGAGCTGCTGGCGCAGGTGCGCCTGGCCGCCCGCGGGGATCGCCGGCGTCCGGCGTGGATGAGCGCGGCGGTGGAGGCCGTGCGCGCCGCGCCGGTCGGGGCCGCGTCGCTGGGCGCGATCGCGTCCGAGGTCGGGATCGAGCGGGCCCATCTGGCGCGCACCTTCCGGAGGTTCACGGGGGTGAGCGTGGGGGAGTATCACCGGCGCGCGCGGCTCGCGGCGGCGGCCAGGAAGCTCGCCGGGACGGACGCGCCGATCTCGCGCGTCGCGTTCGAGCACGGCTTCGCGGACCAGGCGCACTTCACGAGGCGTTTCCGGCGGCACTTTGGCCTCACGCCGCGGGCGTACCGGGAGCGCCTGCGATCAACGTGAGCGTGAACGGCGGCACGATCCCGCGATTGCGGCGGCCGCGAGGATCAGGGGCGCGCCGGGCGCGGGAACGCCGTACAGCTCCAGCGCGCTGTCGGTGTCGTAGAAGCTGGTCCATTCCCGCGCTGACCAGGACCAGACGCCCGACCAGCCGTCGTGAAACTCGGCGTCCTGCCACATCCAGGCGTCGGAGGCGCTGCCGTTGGCCACCAGCCCCGCGCTGACGGCGATGAAATACCTCTGCCCCGCGTCGATCGAGAACGGGATCGAGAGCAACGCCTCGTGGCGGTGCTCGAGGGCGCCGTTGGGCGTGGATCTGCCCGTCGGCGTCGGGCTCGTATCGGCGAGGAGGAAGGTCTCCGTCGCCAGGAGCGAGCCGGGGATCCATGCGCCCGTCCCGTCCTCGATCCCGCTGAAGAATTCGACGGTGAACGAGTCGAAGTTGGTGAGGTCCGGGAACTGCACGCCCTCGCTCTGGCCCCACCAGGCGACGCGGGTGACGGTCGCGTCCTGATCCAGCACGAGGTCGTCGGCGTGCTTGAAGTTACGCCGGGCGCGGGGCTCGGAGTGGGAGAACCAGCCGAGGCCGACCTTGGCGTCGTCGATCACGGTGGGCTGGGAGTAGAGCAGGACATCGCGGGCGGGGGCGGCGCAGGCCGCCGCCGCGAGCGCGAACACAGGCAGGGCACGCATGAGAATCCTCCATGGCGAGTTCGTGCTCGCCGGGGGGAATCTACACCGGGGCGGGAGGGGAGTCTTGAACGCCCGTTGCGCGCGGCGGGGGATTCAGCGAGGCCTGACACCCCATGCCCAGCAGACGGGGAACCAAATCGCCGCGCCGGGGCGCCCGCTCCATTCGCGCAGAGCGCGGAGCCCGCGATCGAAGGGCTCGCCCTGCATGAGCGCTCCGGCGACGATGTCGGCCCGGGCGGTGCGGACGACCTCGACGACGTTCGTCACGAGATCCTCCCAACCGGGAGCGCCGTGGCAGCCGCCGAAGAAGATGAAGTCGCAGCCGCGGGCGCGGGCCCCGGCGCGTTCGAGCAGCTCGGGGAGCCTGGAGCCGACGCGCTCGTCGAGACCGAGGGCGCCATAGGCGCGCCTGTACGCGCTCCAGACCGGCTCGAACTCCGGGCAGGGCGGGTGCACGTGGCAGAGGCCGTGGTCGTCGTCGGCGAGTGCGATGACTCCGCCCGGGCGCGCTGCGCGGACCATCTCGGCGACCGCCCGCTCCGGCTCGCGCAGGTGCTCGAGCACGTACCTGCAGAAGACCAGGTCGAACGAGCCGGTCTCCGAGGGGCCCAGCGGGAGGGCGAGGGCATCGCCGGCGCGGAACTCGACGAGGCGATCCTCCGCGGCCTCGCGGGCCAGGCGTTCCGCGGCGGCGCGCTGGGCGGCGTCGCGCTCGACGCCGACCACCACGCCGCCCGGCGAGACCGCGCGTGCGATCGCGCGGGCCATCTGCCCGAGGCCGCTGCCCACGTCGAGCACGCGCATGCCGGTGCGGAGGTCGAGCCGGGCGAGGCAGGCCGAGTTCAGCCGGTCGTTCAGGCGGGAGAGCCTCGCCTGCTCGTCGGGATCGGTGCCGTGGATGTAACGGTCGCTCGACATGATGGCGCTCGGCGCGACGGAGCCGCTGATCGTACCGCAAGCGCTCGGCCGCCGGAGGGCCGGTGATTGGCGTGGGCGCGGGCTTTCTCCTACGCTCTGGCCATGCTCACGACTACCGGCACGATCGGGATCGACACCGTGTACACGCCGTCCGGAGACCACCGGGAGAACGTCCTCGGGGGCTCGGCGGTGTACTTCGCGGCGGCGGCGAGCTTCCACGGGCCGGTCGGCATCGTCGCGGCGGTGGGGGACGACTTTCCCGCGCACTTCCGGGCGGAGATCGCACACTTCCGAGGGATCGACACGGCCGGGATCGAGACGCGGGCGGGATCGAAGACGTTCCGGTGGGGCGGGCGCTACGCGGCGGACATGGACCACCGGGAGACGCTCTTCACGGAGCTGAACGTGCTGATCGAGGAGCCGCCGCGCGTGCCCGGGGCGTACGCGGCGAGCGAGGTGGTCTTCCTCGCCAACATGCATCCCGGCGTGCAGCGGAAGCTGGCGGCGCAGCTCCCAAAGCGGCGGCTGACGGTCGCGGACACGATGGACCTCTGGATCGAGACCGCGCGGGCCGAGCTCGAGCTCCTGCTCGGGGACGTGGACGGTCTCGTGCTCAACTTCGACGAGGCCGAGCAGCTGACAGGCAGGCGCAACCCCGTGACGGCGGGGCGGCTGCTGCTGGACTACGGGCCGCGGTTCATCGTGGTCAAGAAGGGCGAGCACGGGGCGATCCTGGTGCATCGCGAGGGGATCGCGGCGTTGCCGGCGTTCCCGTCGGAGCGGGTCGTGGACCCCACCGGCGCGGGCGACAGCTTCGCGGGGGGCATGATGGGCTCGATCGCGGCCCACGCGGCGAGGGAGCGCAGGAGCGCGCAGGAGCTGGGGTCCTTCGAGAGCGTGCGCCGGGCGATGGCGCACGGCACGGTCGCGGCGAGCTTCACGATCGAGCAGTTCAGCCTGGGCAGGATGCGCGAGCTGACGCGATCGGAGCTCGACGCTCGGTACCACCAGTACATGCAGATGCTGCGATTGGAGTAGAGAGAGATGGCGAGGATCATCGTCGTTCAGCACAGCGACATGTGCCGGCCGGGGCGCTTGGGCGCCGCCCTGGGCGCGCACGGGCACATTCTCGACGTGCGCCGTCCGGACCGCGCCGGGGCGGCCGAGCTGCCGCGGGACCTGGAGGGTGTCGCCGGGGTCGTGAGCCTCGGCGGGCCGCAGAACGTCACGGAAGGCCTGGAGTGGATGGCGGCCGAGATGGCGATGCTGCGCGCCGCCCACGAGGCGGGCCTGGCGGTGCTGGGCGTGTGCCTCGGGCATCAACTGCTGGCGGCGGCGCTGGGCGGCGAGGTGCGGGCGATGGAGCGGCCGGAGGTGGGCTTCCAGCCCGTCGATCTGCTGCCGGCGGGGCGCGACGACTTCGTGCTGGCGGGGATCCCGTGGAGCAGCATGCAGTTCTGCTCGCACGGTCAGGAGGTCGCGAAGGCGCCGGCGGGGGCTGCGGTGCTCGCCCGGTCGGCGGCGTGCGCGGTGCAGGCGCTCCGGATGGGGACGCGGACATACGGCTTCCAGTACCACTTCGAGTGGACGCGCGACATGATCGGCGCGACGAGCGGATCTGACGCGGAGCTTCTCGCGCGGGCCGGCGTCTCGCTCGCCGACATCGACGCGGGGTGCGGGGCGCACTACGGCAGGTTCGCCGAGATCAGCGACAGGTTGTGCGACAACCTCGCGAAGCTGGTGTTCGCCGCGAATCCCGGCGCGGCGCCCCGATAAAGCGGCGAGCCCCGCTGCTGACGCGGGGCTCGCTGGACCTGCGTGGAAAAAGGGGTCAGGCGGGCGAGGGCATCAGTCCTGGCGCGGCCTCGGGGCCCTCGTCGGCGTCCCGGCGGGGCGGGTGTGCCGGCGGCGAGGGCCGGCGCTGGCTGGCGAGCAGCTCGGCGAGCGAAGAGCGGCCGAGGGGCTCGCCGCGCATGACCTTGTGGACCTCCTCGCCGGAGAGCGTCTCATACTTGAGCAGGGCCTCGGCGACGGCCTCGACCTTACGCCAGTTGTCCTCGAGCAGCTGCTCGGCGTCGCGGTAGGCTTCGTCCACGAGGCGGCGGATCTCCTCGTCGATGATCCGGGCGGTCTCGTCGGAGTAGTCCTTCTCGGGGATGAAGCTGTTGCGCTTGTCCTCGCCGGCATAGCGGACGAAGCCGAGGCGCTCGCTCATGCCCCATTCCTCGATCATCAGGCGGGCCATCTGGGTGACCTGCGAGATGTCCTGGGCGGCGCCGGAGGAGACGTCGCCGACGGCGCGCTGCTCGGCGATGCGTCCGCCGCAGAGCACGCGCATCGTCGCCTTCAGCCAGCGCTGCCCGAAGCCGGTGCGGTCCTTCTCGGGGAGGCTGAAGGTGGCGCCGAGGGCCTGGCCGCGCGGGATGATGGTGACCTTGTGGAGGGGGTCGGCGTCCTTGACCAGGGCCTGGATGACGGCGTGCCCGGCCTCGTGGTAGGCGGTGGCGCGGTTCTCCTCGGCCTCGCGGACACGGCTCTTGCGGGCGCGCCCGTACTTGACCTTGTCGCGGGCCTCCTCGAGGTCCTCCTGCTCGACGAAGTCCTTGTTGTGCATGGTGGCGCTGATGGCGGCCTCGTTGATGATGGCGGCGAGGTCGGCGCCGGAGAACATCGGCGTCATGCGGGCGACGCGCTCGAGGTCCACGTCGGGCCCGAGCTTGACCTTCTTGGCGTGGACCTTGAGGATCTCGAGGCGGCCCTTGACGTCGGGCAGCGGCACCACGATCTGGCGGTCGAAGCGGCCGGGGCGGATGAGCGCGGGGTCGAGCACGTCGGCGCGGTTGGTCGCGGCGATGACGATCACGCCGTCGGCGGAGGTGAAGCCGTCCATCTCGACGAGGATGGCGTTGAGCGTCTGCTCGCGCTCGTCGTGGCCGCCGGTGGAGAAGCCGGAGCCGCGGCGCCGGCCCACGGCGTCGATCTCATCGAGGAAGATGATGCAGGGGGAGTTCTCCTTGGCGCTCTTGAAGAGGTCGCGCACGCGGCTGGCGCCGACGCCGACGAACATCTCGACGAAGTCCGAGCCGGAGATGGAGAAGAAGGGGACGTCCGCCTCGCCGGCGATCGCCTTGGCGAGCAGCGTCTTGCCGCAGCCGGGCTCGCCGATGAGCAGCACGCCGCGGGGGATGCGCCCGCCGAGCTTGGTGAACTTCTTGGGGTTCTTGAGGAACTCGATGATCTCGCCGACCTCGTCCTTGGCCTCGTCGATGCCGGCGACGTCGGCGAAGGTGACGCCGGTCATCTCCTTGCTGAGCAGGCGGTGGCGGCTCTTGCCGAAGTTGCCGAGCATGCCGCCGGGGCCGCCGCCGGCGTTGCGCAGGCCGCGGGACACGAAGAACCAGATCAGGACCAGGAGCAGGATGAACGGGCCGAAGGTGAGGATGAACGGGGTGAGGCTCGAGGGGGGCTTGCTCTCGGCCTTGTTGCCCGTGATCTCCATCACGTACTCGGCCACGTACCGCTCGGTGGCGCGGTTGAACGGGACGACGATCTGCGTGGGCTTGCCGGTGACCTGGTCGGCCTTGCGCATCGCGACGATCGAGGCGTCCCGGATCTTGACGGTGTCGAGCTCGATCTGCGCGTTCTTGACGAGGTTCTGGAACTCCGACAGCGTGACGCGGTTGCCGCTGTGGGCGTTGCTGAAGACCATCAGCATCATGAACACAATGACGCTGACGGCGACGAGCCACCACACGTTGCGGTTGGCCGGCGGGGCGGCGCCGACGCCCCGGCCGGACTGGTCGGGGCCGGGGGCGGGACGCTTGCCGGACTCGTCGGGGGATTGCTGACGGCGGCGGAGGCCCGGGATCCCGGGCGATCTCCTGGGAGGACGGCTTTGGGTGTTTCGTGGCATCGTCGGTGGTACTTCGGCACTCGTCGGTGAGGGATTCCGATGGCCCCGGGATTCCTTGCTCGAAGGCTATGCCCTCGACCCCGCGCGGGGTCAGGGAATCAAACGCCGTCCAAACGCGAATTGTTCACCAATCTGACCGGAGTTCCGCGACGATGTCCCGCGCCAGCTCGCGCACGGCGCCGCTCTCACCGATCTCGATGGGCTCGCCGACGCCGTGGTGCGGCACGAACGAGGCGACGGACGAGAATCGGCGCCGGCTGACGGTGGTCCGGCCCGACCGGTTGTCGATCCAGTCGAAGCTCACCGTCACGCGGAGCGCCTGCTCCTGGACGAGCCCGGTGTTCCGCTGCCGGGAGAGGCGGGTCATCTCCACCTCCTCGATGCTTCCCTGGAGGGTCGTGGCGGCGCTCTCGGCGCCGACCACCCGCCAGGGGGTCGTCCGCTGGATTTCGGCGATGATCGCCTCGGTGAGCCGCACCTCAAGCCCGGAGGCATAGGTCTCGTTGGCGAAGATCGGCACCGCGACGGTGTGGGCCGTGTGGTCGAAGGTCGAACTGAACGAATAGCCGCGGGTCGGGTCGGCGGAGCAGCCGGCGAGGCACACGGCCAAGCCGATCGCCGCGAGGGCGGCGGCTCTGGAAGAGGCCGTCGGCTTGGTCATCGCCCCACCTCGCTTCCGGGGGTTTCGGGGGAAGGCGCCTCCTCGGCGGGCGCAGGTTCGGACAGCCCGGGCGGGAACGGCTCGGGGGGTGTGTATTCCCACTCGTGCGCGTCGAGGATGTCGCGTCCCGCGGCGGCGGCGACGGTGCCGTCGTGGCGCACGACGAGCCGGCGGAGGATGAACCGTGCGGAGACCTCGTCGCCACGGCGCAGGTACCACTCGGCGGAGGCGAGCATCTGCGCGGCGGTGGATTCGTCCAGGCGGGCGATGAGGGCCTCGGTGATGCCGAGCTCCTCGGCCTGCTGGGGGAACTCCGCCTCGAACTGGCGGATGAGGGCGCGGGCCTCCACGAGCGTGGAGGCGTCGTACCTCGGGCCCTTGAAGCGCCCGACATTGGCGTAGATCTGGCGGAGCATCGCGTGGAGGCGGTGCTCGCTCTGCGGGTAGTTGATCAGGAAGATCGAGTACATCTCGGCGGCGAGCTCAAGGTCGCGGACGCGGTAGAAGTGGTCGGCGAGCTCGATGGCGGCGGTCTCGGCGAGCTGGCTGCCGGGCGCCCGCTCCTGGACGCGCATCATGAGCTCGATGCCGATCGGGGTGGCGTTCTCGATGCGCAGCCCGAGGAACTTCTTGCGCAGGCCGCCGAGATACATCCTCGCGACGCGCATCTCCCTCTCGAGCGTCGGGAGGAACACCTCGGAGCTCGTGAAGTCCTTCGCCACGGTCTCGTAGTCGTAGAGGGCCTTGTACTCGCTGCCCCGGGCGACCCGGGCGTCGCCCCGCAGCATGTAAGCCTCGGCGAGCCACGGGCTGTCGGTCCGCTGGTGGGTTCTGAGCCAGTCCGAGAGCGCCGCGTCGGCCTCGGCCGGCTTGTCGGCGGCGAGTGCGCGCCGCGCCTCGGCGATGACCCACGCGTCGGTCCCGGGCTCCGGAGCCTCCGAAGCGACCCAGACGCCCTCCTCGGCGTCGAGCTCGTAGGTCGTCTGCTGGGCCGCGGCCGGGCGGCCGAAGACGACGGCGAGCGCCAGGATCGGAAGCGTGAAGCGGGAAGGCATGCTCCCAGCTTAGCGGCGCGCGGAGCGGCGGGCGGGAGCCGGCCAAAGACACGCGGGCCCGCCTGTGAGAGCGGGCCCGCGGGGGTGAAGTCGTCTGGTGCGGGGGGTCAGCGCCTGCGCCGCAGCAGGAGCCCGCCGGGGACGAGCAGCGCCACGGCGGATGCGGGCGCCGGGATCGCCTCGAACTTGTAGGTCACCTGCATCCAGTTCACGCCGTCGCCCGGGAACGCGAGGCCGAGGTGCTCGCTGTCGGTGCCGTCCCAGGCCGAGGCGCCGATCGGGTCGTGGATCGTCGGATCGGAGTACACGGTCTGTCCCCCGTCGGAGCTGTAGGACACGGTGAGCTCGTCCCAGAGCACCGAGGTGACCCAGGGGAGGAAGTCGATTCCGTCGCCGTCGCCGCCCATCTCGTAGGTGTAGGCCTGCACGGTCTGGCCGTTGAGCTTGGCGTTGAACGGCACGAACTGCCCGCCGTTCTCCGAGCGGAAGACCACCTGCACGAACCGCTCGGTGGGCAGGGCGATCTCCCACCACCCGGCCTCGACGGTGTCGGTCGCGCCGCTGTCCACCTCGACCTGCCCGATGGTGTAGAACTGCTGATTCGCGAATGAGCTGACCGGGATCGAGGTGTGCCCGTCGGAGTTGAGAGTGCGCCAGGCGCCGCCGGCGAAGCCGACCAGACGCACGGTGGCCTCCGAGCTGTCGCGGATGGCGTCGCCATCGGCGCGGCCGTCGCCGTAGTCCTGCGCCAGGGCGACCGGCGCGAGCAGGCCGAGGGTGGTCGTGATCAGGGCGAACGTTCTCTCTGTGCGCATCGCAAGACTCCTCTTCGGCCGCGACACATCCCCTCCGAACACGTACAAACCGCGCACGATGCGACGTCGACCGCATCGCTCCCGCGCATCTGCGCGTGCGTGGAGCCGGAGACAGCCTTCGAGTTGGAAAGTACCCCAGGGCCGGCCAATGGCCACCATTCGCGTGTGGAATTTGACGGACGCGGGGCCGGCGCGGGCGCCGGCGCAAGGAGAAAGCCCCTCGCGCCTGGACGCGAGGGGCTCCGTATGCCGGGGGATCAACTCTCGGACGTCGGCCCGACCGGGTCAGCCCTGCTGCTTGCGCCACGCCTCGAGCACTTCGGCCTCGCGCTCCGGCGGGATGCCGGCGCGGAGCTGGGTCGGGTCGCCCATCTGCGGGGCCGGCTTGCCGGCCTTCTCGGCCTCGGCCATCATCTCGCCGGTCACGCGGATGCGCCGCTCGAGCTCCTTCGGGAACCAATCGAGGGTGTCGCGGCAGGTGAGGACCGGGTCGCGGAAGGTCATGCCCGCGGCGACGGCCTTCGCGTTCGAGCGCGTGTGGAACCCCGCGTACTCGCCCTCGGCCGGCACCCAGATGGGCAGAGAGACCTGCTGGCTCTCGAGGAACTCGGCGGGCACCCACGTGAGCGCGGGGTCCTGCTCCGACGCCTTCTTGCAGGCGTCGAGCATGGCGCCCATGGTCGAGCCGCCCTCGGGGCCGATGGCGTTGAAGAAGCCCACGTGCTTCTGCTCGATCGCCAGCACGATCCACTCGGCGAGGTCGCGCACGTCGATCCACATGACCGGGTCGGTCGCGGCGCCGGGCGCGAGCACCTCGCCGCCCCGCGCGATGCGGAGCGGCCAGTAGGTGAACCGGTCGGTCGGGTCGCCGGGGCCGACGATGTAGCCGGGGCGGACGTTGGTGGTGCGCCCCGGGAATGCCGCCTCCGCGGCCTGCTCGCAGAGCGCCTTGAGCGGGCCGTAGTTCTGGAACTGATCGCCCATGTTCTCGACGGTGGGATCCTCCATGGTGCCCACGGCGGCGGTCTCGTCGTCGCCGGGCGTGGAGTTGTCGCCGTATGCCGAGAGGCTGGAGATGAAGACGTACTGGCCGACCCGGGGCGCGAGCAGCTCGGCGGACGCCCGCACGATGCGGGGGTAGTAGCCGGAGGTGTCGATCACCGCGTCCCACTCGCCCTCGGCGAGCTGGGCGAGGCCCTTGGGATTGTCGGGGCCCTCGGGCTCGGTCTCCTCGGCGGCCTTCTCCGGGTCGCGGTTGCCGTGGAGCTTGGTGACGTTGGCCTGGTCCTCGAAGGTGTGGCCGGTGCGCTTCTCGGTCTTGCCGCGGTTGAAGGTGGTGACGTGGTGGCCCCGGGCGAGGCATGCCTCGATGCAGTGCGGCCCGAGGAACCCCGTGCCGCCCAGGACGAGGATGCGCAGGGGAGCGCCGGCGCGGCCGAGGCGCGCGTACGCCGCGTAGGGCGTGAGGGCGAGCGCGGCGGCGCTGCCGGCGGCGGCGGCGAGGAAGTCGCGACGTGTGGCGTGCATTCGGGAGGTCTCCGTGGGGTGGTGTCGTCCCCTCCGGGCACCGTGTACCACGGGCGCGCGGGGGCGGTTGCGATTGTTCCCCCGATCGGGGGGAGGCCGCAACCCGAACGGGCGGGGGCGGTAGGCTGGGCGTGCAAGGGAGGGGTGCGTGAGCGAGGGCGATCGTACGGACGCGAGGGGGGGCGTGCTGGCGTGGCTCTCGCGCCGGGGCGTGTACGTGGAGCCCGGCGAGTGGAAGCCGCTCGTGCTCGCGTGGCTGTACTTCTTCAGCCTGCTGATGTCGTACTACATGCTGCGCCCGATCCGCGAGACGATGGGGATCGCGCGCGGGTGGGACGACCTGCCGTGGCTCTTCACCGCGACGCTGATCGCGATGATCCCCGCGAACATGCTGTTCGCGTGGGTGGCGTCGCGCTGGCCGCGCCGGCGGTTCATCCCGCTGGCGCAGCGGTTCTTCGCGGTCAACCTGCTGGTGTTCGTGGCGCTGCTGTTCGCGGTGCCCGAGGGGAAGCGGGTGTGGGTCGGGTACTGCTTCTACGTCTGGCTGAGCGTGTTCAACCTGTTCGTGATCTCGGTCTTCTGGGCGTTCCTTGCGGACGTGTTCCGGCCTGAGCAGACCAAGCGGCTGTTCGGCGTCGTCGGCGTGGGCGGCACGATCGGGGCGATCTGCGGCTCGGGGCTGGTGTGGACGCTGGCGGAGCACGTGAATCCGGCGGTGATGATGGTGGGCTCGCTGGCGCTGCTGGAGGTGGCGACGCAGGCGATGAGGGCGCTGGCGAGGAGCCAGAGCGAGCGGCTCGACGAGCGGCGCGAGGGCGCGAGCGGGGCGGCGGACGCGCCGGCGGGGCGAGAACCCTCCGCGCGGGTCCTCGAGGGCCTGCGGCTCATCGCCCGGTCGCCGTACATGGCGACGATCGCGCTTTACCTGCTGATCACCACGGTGACAGCCACGTTTCTCTACATGGAGCAGGGCCGGATCATCGACCAGGCGATCGTGGACGAGGCGGAGCGGACCCGGGTATTCGCGCTCATCGACATGCTGGCCAACGTCGCGACGCTGCTGGTGCAGGGCTTCTTCACGGCGAGGCTCGTCCGCTGGCTCGGGATCGGCTGGACGCTCGCGATCCTTCCGACCGTCGTGCTCGCCGGGTTCATAGGGCTGTGGATCGCGCCGGTGGTGTGGATGATCGTGGCGTTCCAGGTGGCCCGGCGCGGCCTGCACTACGCGGTCGCCCGCCCGGTGCGCGAGATGCTCTTCGCGCCGCTCGGGGCCGACGCCAAGTACAAATCCAAGCCATTCATCGACACCTTCATCTACCGCGGCGGCGACCAGCTCGCGGCGTGGGTGCCTAGGTGGCTCGCGGCCGTGAGCGTCCCGCTGGTGTGGATCGCGATACCTGCCGCGCTGGTGTGGGCGGTGGTGGGGGTGGTGCTGGGGCGGATGGAGCGGCGGGCTGGGGCATTGCGCGAGCCGGACGAGGCCCCGCCCGTGGCGACGGGCGCGTAGGGGAGGGTACCCCGCCCCTCCGGGGCGGCTCTTGGCCTACTTCTTCTTCCATCCAGCCTCCTGCTCTTCACGCGCGCCCGCTCGCAAAGCTCCCGCTCAGGAAGCATCTGCGCCGAGCTCGCGCAGCCGCACAATCGCGGAGTCACGCCGCGATCGTCGATGATTGCGGGTCCTGCTGTGTGCGCCCGACGCTCACAACCTCAGCCTACTCGATGCCTCGATGCCTTGTGTCTTGATGCCTTCTTCGAGTTCAATCCTCCTTCGGGATACCACTCGGCGCGGCGGACAAAGGAGGCGAGGGAGAAGAGGAAGGAGAAGGAGCCGCCCCGGAGGGGCGGGGTACCCGGACCCGAGCTTGCGCTCGGGGCTCGTAGAGGCGAGGAGACCAGACACGGGCTACTTCGCCAGCTTCGCGATCAGCCGCCACACGTCGTGGGGTTCGAGGCCGCGGCCGGTCGCGGCGTTGAACTCGATCACCAGCCTGTCGAACTCGGGGGTGAAGGGGAGCTGGTCGCGCTGGCCGAGGGTGCCGACGGCCTGCGTCACCATCGCGGCGAGCTGCTGCTCCTCGGCCGGTTCGATCCGGGGCGGGGTCGAAGCCGCGCGGCCCATGCGCGGGAGCTTTCCGGCCTTGCGCAGGTTGTGCAGGCGGTGGAAGACCTCGCGCTCGCGCAGGTGCGTCGCGTCGCGCACGTCGTCGTACAGCGCCGACCACTCGCGGGTGTAGGGCAGGTCGTCGAGCGTGCGTCCGGCGCGCTCGTACGCACGCACGATCATCGCGTCGGTGCGGTCGCGCGCGGGCCCGCTTTCGTCCGCACCAAAGAGGCCGGTCTGTTCGCCG
>DASRXL010000224.1:0-31477 GCA_035654175.1 Phycisphaerales bacterium | reverse complement strand
CGCCCCCGATCGACATGCCTCAGTTTCAGTACACAGCCCTCGACGCCACCGGCAAGCGGATAGGCGGCGTTCTCTCCGGGTCCAGCGAGCAGACCGTGCTCGCCGAGCTCGAGGGGCGATCGCTCGTCCCCGTCCGCATCTCCGAGAAGCGGCCGGGCGTGCGCTCGCGCCGGCGCGGCCTGGGCGCGCGTCGCCTCGGTGAGATCTACATGCAGCTCGCGGACATGCTGCAGGCCGGTGTGCCTGTGCTCCGCGCGCTCCGCGTGCTCGCCGGGCAGAAGGACGCGCGCGTCGCGGCGATATTCCGCGAGATCGCGGGGGCGGTCGCGGAGGGCGACGAGCTCGCGGAGGCCATGGCCCGGCGTCCCGAGGTCTTCAGGCCCACCCAGGTCGCGATCATCCGCGCCGGCGAGAAGGGCGGCTTCTTGGAGGATGCCGTCGCACGCCTCGGCCAGTTCGTGGAACGCCAGGCCGAGCTCCGCGCCAAGCTTGTCGGCAGCCTCATCTACCCGATCGTGCTCGTCGCCCTCGGCGTCGTGATCCTCGTGGTGATCTTCACCGTGCTGATCCCGATGGTGCGCCCGATGTTCGCGAGGATCGACAACCTGCCCGCCATCACCGAGGTCGTCTTCGCGATGGCGACGGTCGTCGGGCGGTACTCGCCGTTCGCGTTCGCGGCGCTCGGCGCGGGCGGCGTCGCGTACGGCGTGCTCCGGCGCCGCGCCGGCGTGCGCCGCTGGATGGATGGGGTCGCGCTCAGGCTCCCGGCCATCGGGCCGCTCGTCCGCGCCGTGGCCGTGGCCCGCTTCTGCCGCATGCTGGGCACGATGCTCCACAACGGCGTCCCAATGCTGGGCGCGCTCGCCACCTCCCGCGCCGCCGCCGGGAACGTGGTGCTCGAGGAGGCGATCGCCGCGGCCGGCGATGCCGTCGGCGCGGGGGCGCAGCTGGCTCCCTCCCTCGACAAGTCCGGGCTCTTCTCGAGCGACGTCGTCGAGATGCTCGCCGTGGGCGAGGAGGCGGGCAACGTGGACCGCGTCCTGATCCGCATCGCCGACACGATCGAGACCCGGATCGAGCGGCTGCTCACGAACCTCATCCGGCTCGTCGAGCCGCTGATGATCGCCGTCATCGCCGGCTTCGTGCTCGTGGTCGCGATCTCGCTCGTGCTCCCGCTCACGCAGCTCAGCGACGTCGGTTGATTCGATCTTTGTTCGGACGAGGCATCGGGCTCTGCACAAAGAGCTTGAGCGGGCGCCGGACTCATGCTAGTGTGGGCTAATGTGTTCCGGGCCGAGGGGGCCGGACGACAAAGAGTGCACCAGAACGGAATCGGCGTGTCCGGGGTTCTCCTGGGGCATGCTCCCGCAGAAAGGAAGCTGTTTCATGGACCGCAGGTCTCGCGCGCGGGGCTTCACCCTCATCGAGGTCATGATTGTCATCGCGATCGTTCTCGCCCTCACCGCCATCGTCGGCGTCGCGCTGTTCGGGCGCAAGGAGCAGGCCGACGCATCGCTGGCCCAGACCGACATCAACACGATGAAAAGCGCGATGAAGTTCTTCCGCGCCGACTTCAACCGCTGGCCGACCGACGAGGAGGGCGTGCGGGTCCTGTGGGACAAGGAAGCGCTCGACCCGGAGGCGGACGTCTCGAAGTGGAACAAGTATCTCGAGGAGCCTCTGCCCGAGGACCGCTGGGGCAACGAGTGGGGCTACCGCCAGATCAGCGAGCGCGAGGACGAGGCCGAGTACGACCTCTGGTCCTACGGCCCCAACGGCGAGGACGAGAACGGCGAGGGCGACGACATCACGTCGTGGCGGAAGGACGCCGAGGGTGAGGAGAGCGGCGGCCTGATGGCCCCGCCGCCGGCCGGGGGCTGAGCATCTGGAGGAGGGCCACGGAGAGGCTCGGAGGGGGCGCGTCATGCGTCGCGGAGCCTTCACATTGCTCGAGATCATGATCGTGGTCGCCCTGGTCGTGGCGATCAGCGCGGTCGCGCTGCCCTCGCTCGCGTCCCGCGTCGCGGGTGCGCAGATCGGGCACGCCGAGCGGTCTCTCCATGCCGCCGCGGCGCTCGTGCAGGCCGAGGCCATGGCGCGCGGCGCTCCGGTCTCGCTGGTCGCCGAGCGCGTGGGGGACGAATGGGCGCTCTACGCGGAGCCCGGTGGCGAGTCCGGGCCGCCCTCGGATCCCGGCGACGCGCCCGCACCGCCCGCCGAGGGGCTCTCCTCTCGGATCGAGCTCGCGCGCTTCGGCGAGGTCCAGCTCTCCGGCGCTCTCCCCGAGGCTGACGAGGCAAGCCCCGACGCCCCGCCGGTCGAGACTCCTGACGCGCTCACCGAGCCGCGGCTCCCGCTGAACGTCGGCGACGAGGCGCCGGGTCCCGAGCGGCACGAGATCGCGGTCTTTTTCCCCGACGGCGGGTGCCGCCCCGCCCGTCCGACCTACATCGTCTCGGGTCAGGGCGACCGTCGAGCCGTGTACCTCCGCCCGCTGACCGGCCGCGTGGACGTCCGCCGCCTGCCGAGCGTTTCCGAAGGATTCGCGCAGCGGGGGGATGCCGACCCTGCCGATTCGCTCCTCCCATACGGGACGGAGGACGACCGATGACCGCGGAGCGGGCGTGTCGGCACGGCTGGGTGTTGCTCGAGCTGATGCTCGCGCTCACGATCTTCATCTTCACCGCCATCGCCGTGCTCGGCGCCGTCTCCCAGGGCATCAGCGGCGCGGAGCGCACGCGCGACCTGACCGAGGCGGTGAACCTCGCCCGCTCCACGATGGCGAAGCTCGAGGCCGGTCTCGGCACCGTGCAGAACCTCGCCGGTCCGGTGCCCGCGTGGGAGCCCGAGACCGCGTCCGACCCGCTGCTCGGCGCCCCGGACGCGGGCTTCTCCGACATACCGCCCGCTCCGTCGCTCTGGGAGGTGCAGATCGAGACGGTCGCGTCGGAGTTCCCGGGGCTTACGCAGGTCATCGTCACCGCCGTGAAGCGCCCGGCGCCGGAGAGTGAGCGGATCGTGGCGTCGTTCGCGCTCCACCAGCTGGTGCGCCTCGCCCCCGACGCCGCCGACGCGCTGGATGCATTCGAACAGGGCTCGGCCTCCACCTCCGGCGTCCCGTCCACCCGCGGTGGGGCGCCGTGAGGTCCGCACGCGCCATGACCCTGGTCGAGGTGCTCGCCGCCCTCGCGATCCTCGTCGTCCTCTCCGGCGGCGTGGTCGCGTTCTTCGTCGGCATGACCGATCGACGCGATCAGCTCGCGAGGATGGCTGATCAGCAGCGCGACTCGGCGGCGCTCTTCGACACGCTCGAGGCCGCGCTCATGGCGTCCGTCGCGGCGGCCCCGGATGGCAGCGCCGGAATCCTGGGCGATGAGACGTCGATCACGGTGACGGCGCGCTCGGTGTATCCCGTGCTCGACGGCGCCGCCGCGCTGCTCGACGCCGCCGCGATCAGGCTCAGCTTCGACGAGGCCCGTGCGGCGTGCGACTACACGCTCACGCCCGCGCACGGAGCGGGAGGGGCGCTCACCGAGCCGGTGCTCGGGCACGTCGAGCGCCTCCGGTTCCGCTACCTGCGCGACCGCGCCTGGAGCACGAGCTTCGACAGCCTGGAGGCGGGCCTGCCCGGCGCGATCGAGGTCTCGGTCTGGCTCGAGCCGCGAAGCGGTCGGGGCTCGCGCGCGGAAGCGGGCGAGCCCCCGCAGGGGCCGCCCGAAGGGGACCCCGAGAGCGCGCCGGAGGGTCTTCCCTTCGGCCCCCTCGACCTGCCTCCGGAACCGGAAGACATCCCTTGGACCCCGCGCGAGCCGGACTACCTGCGAGTGCTGGTGGTGCCCGGCGGTCCGTCGATCGGGTGGGGGTCGGCGCCATGACCGACTCTCGCCGGGGCGGCGTCATCATCGCGGTGCTCCTCCTCCTGGCGATCGGCGTGGTGATCGCGGCCGGCGTGCTCGTGAGCGCCGACGCCGCGGCCACGATGTCGCGGGCCGAGATGTCGCGCACGCAGTCGCGGGCCCTGGCGTGGTCCGGCCTTCAGGCCGTCATGGCCGAGATCTCCTCGCAGCGCGAGCAGGTCCTCGACGGCGCGGCGCCGGAATTGACCGCGGAGTGGAGCCTCTTCACGCGCGACGACGGCGCTCGCGCGGTCGTCCGGCTCCTGGACCTCGCGCCGGACGACCCGGCCGTCGTGGTCCCGGAGAATGCCAAGCTCGACCTGAACTCCGCGCCCGTGGAGGTCCTGGCGAAAGCGCCCGGGCTCTCCGCCGAGCTCGCCGCGGCGATCGTCTCCGCCCGCGCCGCGCAGCCGTTCGGCAGCGCCGAGCAACTGCTGTCGATCGAGGGCATCACGCCGGAGATGCTCTACGGGCGAGCGCCCGACGACGGAGCATCCCCGCCTCCCGCCGGCCTCGGGGCGCAGGCGGCGGAGATCCACGGGCTCTCCGAGTTCGTGACGGTCTTCTCGTTCGATCCCAACGTGCAGCTCGGGCTGGACGGGGACGACGATTCGCGCGGGGAGCCGAGGATCTGTCTGAATCAACCATGGTCCGACGAGCTGCGCAGCGCTCTGGCCGAGCGTCTGGGTGAGGCTTTCGCCGCGGAGATCGCCGTGCTGCGGGAATCGGGGCGCAGCTTCGCCGGCGCCGGCGACATCGCGAGCGCAGTCGCGGCCGCGGGGCGCGCGCCGGAGGACTGGGCCGGCTACCTCGACGCGCTGACGGCGTCGCGCGATCCCTTCATCCCGGGTCGGCTCGACGTCAACCATGCTCCGCGCGAGCTGCTGGCGTGCATCCCGGGGATCACGCCGGAGCAGGCGGGGCGGATCGCCGACGCGCGCGACGCCATCGATCCCGCGAGCCGCCGATCGCCGGTCTGGCCGGTCGTGGAGGGCATCCTCGCTCCGGACGACTACTTCGCCGCCGCGCCCTACCTCACCGCCCGATCCGCGCAGTGGCGCGTGCGGATCGAGGTGGGCATGGAGGAGGGTGGTCCCGACGGCGGGCCGGGCGGGGTGGCATCGGCGGCGGGCGAGTTCGGCGCCGGCGAGGCGGCGGCGGCTCGGGAGCCCGAGCTCCGGCACCGGCTCGTGTATGAGGCCGTGATCGATATCGCGTCGCGGCGCCCCCGCATCGCATATCTGCGCGACGTGACGTCGCTCGAGCCGATGCTTGCTATGCTGTCGGCGCACGCAGAAATCGAGGATGGTGGCGAGCTCGCCGAACCGGAGCTTCCTCTTGCCGCGCCTTCGCGGGACGAGGCGGCGTCGGGCGACGCGGAGGAGGACGGACCGCCGACGGACGTCGAGCCCGATGGCGAGGCCCCCGCCGGCGAGTCCGGCGCCCCGGCGGGAGGCGGGGAGCCTGAAGCAGCCCCCGATCAGCGCGGGCGGAGCACGGGGCCGGCCGGCGGCGGCGACCGACGGATCGGGCGCTGGAACACACGGAGGAAGTCGAAGCCATGAAGCTCCGAGGTGAAGTCGCGATCCTGTCCCAGGACGGTCAGCAGCTGAGCGCCGTCTGGGGCGCGATCCGCAACGAGCACGTACGCGTCCGGGGGTGGCTGGCCGCCGAGCGCCCCGCCGGCGTCGAGGCCGACGCGGCCTCCACCGGCAAATGGATCGGCGAGGCGCTGCGCGAGGCCGGGTGCACGACCCGGGCGTGCGTGATCGCCGTGCCCCGCGCCAGCGTCGTCCTCAAGCGGCTCACCTTCCCCGCCCTGCGCGACGCCGGCGAGGGCGACCTCGCCGGCATGGTCCAGATCCAGATGGCCCGGCAGCTCTCGATGCCGCTCCAGGGCGCCGCGATCGACTACGTGCGCCTCGGGTCCGAGGGCGGCGAGAGCGCTCCGAGCGCCTCGACTGACGTGCTCGCGGCGGCGCTGCCCGGCGAGAACGTCACGTGGTGCCGCGACGTGGCCCGGGACGCCAGGCTCAAGCTCCGCTCGGTCGCCCTCCGCGTGGAGGGCTCGGCGGCCCTCTTCGCGCAGCTCTCGTACACGCAGGGCGGCCCCGTGCTCGGCGTCTCCATCACGCCGATGGGGGTGGAGCTCGGCATCGTCTCGGAAGGACGCGTCGCCTTCTCCCGCGCCGTCGACATCCCCCAGCCCTCGGGGGTCGAGGAGTGGTCCTCGTTCGGCGAGAAGGTGGCGCTCGAAGCCAAGCGCACCCGCATCGGCTATCGCGGTCTCGGCGAGACGCGCGACCTCGCCTGCGTCGCGGTCCTGGGAGACGATTCGCTGGCCGGGAGCGTCGCCAAGGCGCTCGGCGCGGAGCTCGAGCTCCCCTGGCAGACCGTCAGGTTCCCCAACGCCGTCGAGCTGCCCTCCGAGATGGATGGCTCCACCCGCGCCGGCCTCGCCCCGCTCATCGGCCTCATGCTCGGGGCCGCGATCAATCGGCCGACGTACGACTTCGCCAATCCCCGGAAGGCGCCGGACACGGCGGCGCCCATCCGGCAGGCGTCGCTCGCGGCGGTGCTCGGGCTGATCATCTTCGGAGGCGGCGGGTTCGTGCTGGGCAGCCAGCGGTACAGCGCGCTTGAGAGCAAGGTCAAGGCCGCGGAGACCAGCGCGTTCGACTACCAGGAGCGGTACGTCCGCCAGCTGCGGGCCGAGGCGCGGCTGCAGCACGTGCAGAAGCTCCGCGAGCCCGCTGTGGACTGGGTGGAGCATCTCGCGTATCTCTCCGAATCGATGCCCCCGGCCGAGCTGGCCCGGCTCACCTCGATTGACGGCACGCTCAAGTCGGCGGTCGCCTTCGGGAAGCAGACCGAATCGGGCGAGGTCGTCGAGGCCAAGTCGCTGCGCGAGGGCGAATGGATCGGGACGCGCCGCATCGAGTTCAACCTCGCGGGCCTGGCCTCGCGCGACGTGGCCAACTCGCTGCGCGGCCGGCTCGTGGCGAGCAGCGTCTACGGCGCACAGACCCGCGGGGCCGACGTATTCAACGAGTTCGAGTACCAGCTGACCACGAGCGTGCCCTCGCCGGACGAGGTGATGCTCAAGGACGCCCCGAGGGGAGGTGGATCGTGAAGCCGACGCACAAGCTCCTCCTGCTCGTGCCGGCGATCCTGCTCTTCGCGGGCATGGGCGCGATGACGTACTACATGAAGTTCCTCCGGTACAAGGACAAGCTGGAGAGCGACCTCGCCACCTACAGCTCGGCGATCGAGGGCTTCAAGGCCGCGCTCGACGAACGGTCGACGACCGAGCAGAAGCTGCTCGAGGTCGCGCAGAGCACCCTCGGCTTCACTCCCGACCAGGTGGACTCGCGCTTCCGCGACGGCCTGCAGCGGCTCGCCCGCGACGCCGGGCTCATCGTGGATGAGATCGTCGTCACCACTCAGGCCGGGAAGCCCATCAAGAACCCCGCCGTCGATCAGAAGGTCTCGGAGTTCCGCACCGTCGCGCGCAGCGAGTCCATCGCCATGTCCGACGTGTACATGGTGGACGCCGAGGTGCGGGGCGGCGGGTCGTTCGCCGCCGTCACCAGGCTCCTCGCCCTGGCCCAGTCGCAGCCGTGGATCTGGTCGGTCCGCGGCTTCAGCCTCAAGCCCCGCGATGCGCAGGCCGCCGCGTTCGACATCCGCCTGGACGTCTGCACCGCCTTCATGCCCGACCTGGCGCCGCCCGCCGCGTCCGGCGCCCCGGCGACGCCGGACTCGCAGCCGCCCGTCATCGTGGACCCGACCGCCGAGCAGGTGCTCGCCAGCGGCACGATCGTGTCGCGCAATGTGTTCGCGCCGCCTCCCCTGCCCCAGAGCGAGCCGGTCACCATCGCCGCGGCGACCCCGCAGCCGGTCGGGAACGCGCCGAACTCCAGCACGCCGCCGCCGCCCCCTCCGCCCTATCACGAGTGGCGGCTCACGAGCATCTCGAGCAGCCCCGCGCAGGGGTCTATGGCGATCATGCTCAACGACCGCACCGGGGGCGCGCTCTTCCTGAGCCCGGGGCAGGCCGTGCTGGACGCGGTGCTGGTCCTCGCGGTGCAGGACAAGGCCGTGTTCCAGATCGGCGAGCGGAAGTTCTCTCTCGCCCTGGATCAGACCCTGGCGGACCGCCACCCGCTCGAATGAGCGAGCCGTCGGCAATTTGGTATAGTGCGTACTAGCTCGAAGGCCGGGAGTCGGCCGGGCCGGGCGGGAGCGCCGGTCTCGGGAAAGGAGTCTGGAATGAACCCTCGCGGACAGACGCGGGTCATCGTGATCGCCTCTCTGCTGGCCGCCGCGGGATATGCGGCGTCGGCGCGGGCCCTCCAAGCCCAGGAGGCGTCGACGGAGGGCGCCCCCCAGCCGGCCCAGGAGGCGGCCCCGGCGCAGGCGCAATCCGAGGCGCCCGTCACGCCGGCCCAGCCGACCGACTCGCGCATCCGCTTCCAGTTCAAGGACACGCCCTTCTCCGTGGTCCTGGATTTCTTCGCGCGCGAGACCGGGCTTCCGGTGATCCGCGAGGCCGAGCCCCCGGCGGGCACCATGACCTTCATCGGCGGGAGCGATTACTCCTTCTCCGAGGCGCTCTCGATCCTGAATCTCAATCTGCGCCTCCACGGCGTCGCCCTGCGTCACGAGGGCAACTTCCTCTATCTGTCGTCGCTCCAGGACGCGGTGCGCAAGCCCTCGCCGGTCGTGGGGGAGGGCGAGCTGCCCGAGGGGATCACCTCTGACATGATCGTCACGATGACGCTGCCGCTCGACAACAGCCGCGCGTCGCAGGTGGCCGAGCAGATCAAGCCCCTCCTCGGCGCCTACGGCTCCGTCACCCCGGTGGATGTGCAGAACATGCTCATCCTGGTCGAGTCCGCCGCCCAGTGCGAGCGCATCGCGTCCATTATTCGCACGATCGACGCGGTCCGGCCGGTCGACTCGGAGTTCCGCCTGTTCGCGCTCCGGCACGGCAAGGCTGAGGACGTCGTCACCGCACTCAAGGGCCTGGTCGGCGAGCGGCAGCAGACGGTGTATGTCAACCCCGATGGCACGCAGACGAAGGTGCAGGAGGTCACGGTCGCGGGCCTCAACCTCCAGCCGGACGCCCGCACCAACTCGGTGATCGCCGTCGGCTCCGCCAACCGCCTCGAGACCGTCGCCGAGCTCGTCGAGATCCTCGACGTCCCCGCCGGCGCGCTGAGCGGCGAGCGGCAGCTCGTCACCTTCGCCTTGGAGAGCATCACGCCCGCCCAGGCGGCGCAGACGCTCACCAGCCTCTTCTCGTCCGTCGCCGAGGACTCGCGCCCCAGCGTGCTGCCGCTCGAGAGCGTCAACAAGATCGCCGTCGTGGGCGCGCAGTCGCTCCTCGTCCAGGCGACCGCGCTGATCGGCGAGATCGACCCCGCCGCGGCGACGGGCCGGGCCCGCCAGGCCCAGCCCGACTCGACCGCCAAGTCGCTCCCGCTGGAGCACATCACGGCCGCCCAGGCCGAGGCCATCCTCGGGCGCATGCTCTCGGCGCGACAGCAGCAGCTCGTCCGCTTCAGCCCGACGCCCGACGGCGCCGGCCTCCTCGTGGCCGGGCCGACCGCGGACGTCCAGCAGCTCGAGCAGCTCGTCGCGAGCCTCGACAGGCCCGCGGCGGTGAAGACCGACGTTCGCGTGGTCCGCATCGACACCGCCGACCCGCAGGCCACCATCGAGCAGGCCCTCGCGCTCGACACCCTCACCGAGGACGGGACGAAAGACCCCGTCGCCGCGACCTTCGACGCCGAGTCGCGCACCGCGACGCTCGTTGGCTCTCCCGCCGCCCTCGCCCGCTTCGAGCGCCGGCTGAACGACGCGGAGAGCCGGCAGGTGGTCCAGAGCGTCTCCCGCACGTACGAGCTCGGCGTCGCCGTGCCGAGCCGGCTGGTCGAGAAGCTCTCCCGTCTCGCCCGCCCGCTCCTCACCCCGGACGACGGCTCGCCCTACGTCGCCCCGAGCTTCGAGGCGCTCGACGATCTCGACTCGCTCATCGTCCGCGCCGAGCCGGAGCAGTTCGCCGTGATCGAGCAGCTCATCGCGCAGCTCGACGCCGAGGAGCCGGGCGGGCGTGATTTCCGCGTCGTCCGCATCACCTCCGGCGATCCGGCGCTCGTGCGCGAGCGCGCCGTCGCCCTCCTCGAGCAGATGAACCAGGGGATCGACGAGAGCGAGCGCGGGGAGGTCGAGATCCAGGTGGACGCCGCCTCGGGCAGCCTCCTGGTCTTCGCCGACAGCGCAGGGATGCGCCAGTTCGAGGGCGTGCTCCAGCAGGTCCAGCAGCTCATCCCGCCCGAGCGCACGACGCGCGTCATCGACGTGCAGAATGTCGCCGCGGCGTCGATCCTCGACCCGCTTCGGGAGCTCATCCTGAGCGCCGATTCCATCGAGCCCTCGCGCGCGGTGCCGGAGCCGACCATCAGCGTGCTCGAGCGCACCAATTCGCTGGTCGTCACCGCCGAGCAGGCCCAGCACGGCCTGGTCGCGGAGCTGATCCAGCGCCTCGATCGTCCGGACCCCGGCGCGCTCCCGCCGATGCGCATCCTCCAGCTCCGTGCCGCCGACGCGGTGAACGTGGCGGAGATGCTCCAGCAGCGCTACGCGGGCCGCCCGCTGGCCGAGCGGACCGCCAAGCCCGTGAACATCCAGGCCGAGGCGGGGACCAACACGCTGATCGTCACCGCCCACCCGGATCTTTTCGAGGACGTCAAGGCCACGGTCGAGGTGCTCAACGAGGAGGGGGCCGGCGAGCCCGAGCGCACGACCAAGCTCTTCCCCCTCAAGGTCGCCCGCGCGACCGACGTGGCCGCCGCCATGGACAGGCTCTACCCCGAGCCCCCCATCCCCGCGGACCGCTACGGGCGGCCGATGCCCTGGCTGCGCGAGAAGAAGGAGGTCAACGTCTCCGCCGATCCCTCGAGCAACTCGCTGATCTTCGACGCGCCGACCGACCGGATCCCCGACCTCGAGGAGCTCGCCGCCCAGCTGGACCGCGTCGAGGTCCCGCCCCAGGCCGAGCTGCGCACCTTCCGCGTGGTCAAGGGCGATATCGATACCATCGCTGCGACGCTCTCCGGCCTCGCGCGCCAGGGCGCCCTCAGCGAGCCCGCCCAGGCGGGCAAGCAGCCTGTGCAGGTGATGGTGCAGGCCGAGCCGCGCTCGGGCACGCTCATCGTCGCGGGCGACAAGGCGACTTTCGCCAAGGTGGAGGAGATCCTCGGGAGCCTCTCGGCGGTCCCGGTCGAGCGATCGCTCCGGATCATCCCGGTCGCGAACGTTCCCGCGGCCGAGGTGCGCGCCCGGGCTCTGGCCATCTACCAGGCCCAGGTCGAGGGCCTCCCCGACGCCGAGCCCGTCGAGGTCTCGATCGACGACAACTCCAACTCGCTGGAAGTGGTGGGGGACCCGGACGGCCTGGCCCGCTTCGCCGAGATCATCGACCAGCTCCAGCAGCAGACCGGCACCGCGCGCGAGGTCCGCCTCATCGACCTCAAGCTCGCGAAGGTCGACGACACCATCAAGTTCCTCGAGGAGATGGTCGCGGCCAATAAGTCCATCACCATGCAGGGCGGCCCCGCGCCCGTGTTCGAGCCGGTCGAGGCCACCAACTCCCTCATCGTCGCCGCCCAGCCCAACCAGATGGCCATCATCGAGGCGCTCGTCCGGAGCGTGGACGCGCAGCAGGCCGGCGAGCGACCGCCCCTGCGCATCCTCCGCCTCCGCGCCACCGACGCGACCAACCTCGCGCGCGTGCTCCAGCAGTCCTACGACAGCCGCCCCGTGGACGACCGAACCAAGAAGCCGGTGGACATCCAGGCCGACGAGGCCACCAACACGCTCGTCGTCTCCGCGCACCCCGAGGTGCTCCCGGAGATCGAGCAGATCGTCCAGGAGCTCAACGCGACGCAGAGCTTCGACGCCGAGGGGCGCGAGATCCGGATCTTCCCGCTCGCCTGGGCGCGCGCGGAAGAGCTCGCCCGAACCATCGACGAGATGTTCCCCGAGCCCCCGGTGCCCGTGGACCGGTACGGACGCCCGCAGCCCCAGCTCAAGCAGCCGAAGGAAGTCTTCGTCCGCGCCGACCGCGCCACCAACTCGCTCATCGTCGACGCCCCCGCCCAGCGACTCGCCGGCTTCGAGCAGATCGTCCGCAGCCTCGACCAGCAGAACCTGGGCGACGACGTGGAGGTCCGCACCTACCGCGTGGAGCGCGCCGAGCTCGCCGCCGTCGCCGCCGCGCTCCAGGAGCTCTCCAACAGCGGCGCCTTCCGCGCCAGCAGCCGCACGCCTGTCACGATCAGCACCGAGCCCACGACCCGCTCGCTGGTCGTCAGCGGCCCTTCCGCCGTCTTCGCGCAGGTCGAGCAGGTGCTCGACTCGCTCGAGCAGGCGCCCGAGCGCCCCGACACCTCGCTCAAGATGTACCCGCTCAAGTTCGCGCGGGCCGAGCAGCTCCAGGCGCTCCTGAGCGACCTGCTCGCCACCCGCCTGCGCGACGAGGAGGCGCGCGCCGGGCGCGCCGCCGACGACGTGGAGTCGCTCCTCGACGTCGCCGCGCACGGCCCGAGCAACACGATCATCATCACCGCGCCCCCCTCGATCCAGCAGGTCGCCGAGGAGCTGATCCGGTCCCTCGACACCGAGGCCGCCGCCTCGGGCCGCCGCTCCATCCACGTCCTGCCGCTCACCTACGCCGACGCGACCGAGGTCGCCGCGACGTTGACCCAGGCGCTCCCCGGCATGGAGCTGCCGGGCGGGGGCGACGTCGCGATCATCGCGGCGGCGGGCTCCAACGCCGTCATCCTCTCCGGCGCCGCGACGGACCTCAAGAAGATCGAGGAGCTCGTCGAACCGCTCGATGTGCGCCCCGTGGACCCGGAGACCATGGGTGTCGAGACCTTCGCGCTCGCGCACGCCGACGCGACGCGGATCGTCCAGACGGTCCAGAGCCTCCTCGTCGAGCAGCAGGAGACCGATCCGCGGCTCCTCAGCTATCAACTCCGCTACTCGCGCGACCCCAACCTCTTCAAGAAGCCCACGATCCACGTCGAGGCCGAGGAACGCACCAATTCGCTGATCGTCTCCGCTCCCGCGGCGACGCTGGAGCTCGCCAAGACCATCATCGAGCGCCTCGACCAGCCCGCCGCACCTTCCGACCGGACCGCCGCCACCTTCACACCGTCGAAGGCCGACCCCGTCCACCTCGTCGAAACGGTCGGGCGCATCATCGACGAGACGCTCCCGCAGGAGCGCCGCCCGCTGGAGCTCACCGCCGAGCCGCGCACGGGCTCCATCGTCGCGATCGGCAGCCGGTCGCAGATCGCGGAGGCGATGACGCTCCTCGCCGAGTTCGACGAGCGCGCCTTCGCCCTGCCCGGGGTCGAGCTCTCGGTCATCGACCTCGCCCACGCCGACGCCGTGGCCGTCGCGCCCACCGTCGAGGCCCTCGCCTCCGACCGCTCACGCTGGCCGGATGACCTGCGGCGCGCCGAGCAGGCGGGCCTCGCCGTCGCCGTCCCCCGCGTCACGGCCGATGCGCAGCGCAACCGCCTCGTCGTCAGCGCGCCAGGCCCGCTCGCGCCCGTCGTGCGCCAGCTCGTGGCGGCGCTCGACGCCCCAGGCGGGCGGGAGGTCGGCGTCCGCCTGTTCCCGCTGAAGCGGGGGTCGGCCGAGTCCGTGGCGGCGGCGTTGCAGGCGGCGTTCGCGGCGGGCGTCGAGCCCGGCGAACCGCACGCCACGGCGACCGCCGAGGCGACGAGCAACACCGTCGTCGTCGCCGGCTCCGAGGAGCGCCTCGCCCAAGCCGAATCGCTCGTCAGGGCGATGGACGAGACGGTCGAGCCCAACGGCATGGGCGTGCGCACCATCGCGCTCAAGCACGCCTTGGCCGAGTCGCTCGCGCCGATCGTCGAGCGGATCCTCACCGAGGAGTCGGCGATCGATCAGCTCCCCGAGTGGACCCGTTGGCAGTTCCTGCTCCGCGCCCAAGAGGGGTCGGCCGAGCGGCCGCCGGTGCGGGTCGCCGCCGAAGGGCGTCTGAACGCGATCGTCATCGCCGCCCCGCTCGACGTGATCGAGCTGGCCGAGCAGATCGTCACCGAGCTCGACGTGCCCCCCTCCGGGCCCACCGGCGGGCAGCGCCTGGTCCGCGTGATCCCGCTGCTCAACGCCGACGCGCAGACGCTGGCGTCGAACATCGAAGCGATGTTCGAGGAGGAGGCGTCGCAAGCCCCGCCGCCGGTGGTCCGGGTGGATTCGGGCGGCAACGCGCTCATCGTCCGCGCTTCGGCCGATCAGATGACGCTCATCGAGCAGCTCGCGAAGGAGCTCGACGCCGCGACGCTCACCAGCGCACGCCAGCTCCGCATGATCCCTGTGGACCGCTCTCGCGCCGACGCCGGGCTCATGGCCGCGACGATCCAGCGGCTCCTCGAGCAGCAGGGGGGCGTGCGGGTCGAGATCATCTCGGCGGAGGAATTGCTCCGCGAGCCGGCGGGGCAGGGAAAGCGAGGGAGTGACGCGGGCCCCGCCCGCCCCTTTCGCCCCGGCGCCGGCCCGGAAGCCCTGAGTCTGCCGGAGATCCTGGCCGCCGGCGCGATCGCCCAGCCGGGTGTCCAGCCGGAGGGCCGGCCCGAACCCCAGCCGGAGCAGGAGGAGCGCATCGTCCGCATCGCGGTCGATCCGGCCAGCAACAGCCTGGTGGTGGTCGGGGCGCCGCGCCTCACCGACCGCATCGCCGCGCTCGCCGCCGAGCTCGAGGGGCAGATGCCCGCTGAGCCCTCGACCGTTCGGATCGTGACGCTCCCCGACGGCGCCGACGCCCAGGCCATCGGCCAGATCGTGCAGCAGACCATGCAGCAGATCGGGCGTGCCTCGGCGGCGAATCCCGGCGGCTTTACCGGCGGGGTGGGCGTGCTGCCCGACCCCTCCGGGTCGGCCCTCATCGTCTGGGCGAACGAGACCGACTTTCAATCCCTCGGCCGCCTCATCGGCTCGGTCGCGAACCTCGACCCGACGCTCTCCCTGACCGTCAAGGTCTACCCGCTCGAGAACATCACCGCCGATCGCGCCGCCCGCGCCATCGAGGACCTCTTCGCCGCCAGCCCCCGCGGCCGGCAGGCGCGCCGGCTCCGCGGCATGGACATGACGATCACCTCGCCCGACGGCGAGAGCCTCCGGGCCACGGTGGACCCCGATCTCGTCCGCATTACCGCCCCGCAGGGGGGCACCAGCGTGCTCGTCGCCGCTCCCGCCGAGGCGATCGGCATGATCGATTCGCTGGTCGGGCTGCTGGATCAGAGCCCCGTCGCCGACCGGCTGGCGATCCGGCGCTACACGCTCGAGAACGCCCGGGCCGACGATCTGTCCGCGACGTTCCAGACGCTCTTCGACGCGCAGCGCCAGGGCGCGCTCCGCAACGACATGCCGCAGGCCCGCTTCGTGCCCGACGACCGCACCAACTCCATCCTCGTCACCGCCTCGGCCACCCAGCACGAGGAGATCGGCCGTCTGATGGAGACGGCCGACGCCGAGCAGGCCGACGACGGGCTCGAGCTCGCGATCATCCGCCTCGGGCAGGCCGATGCCCAGGCCGCGCAGCGCATCCTCGACCAGGTGGTGATCGGCAAGGACGAGGGCAAGCGCGAGCGCGTGCACATCTCCGCCGAGCCCGACTCCGGCGTGCTCGTCGTCCGGGCCGCGCCCGAGGACCTCGCCGAAGTCAGGCGGATCGTCGCCGAGATCGACACCGCCGAGATGGCCGCGTTGCCGGTCCGCACCATCACTTTGGAGCAGGCCGACGCCGAGGCCGTGGCCGCCTCGCTGACCAGGTTCTTCCGAGACCGGGACCAGGCGCTGCAGCGCACCGGCCGGCGCACCACGCAGCAGGGCGTCGCGATCACCGGCGACCGGCGCAGCGGCACGCTCGTGGTCGCCGCCGGCGACGCCGACTTCGAGCAGATCGCGGCGATGGTCGAGCGGTTCGACGCGGAGTCTTCCTCGGTCGCGAAGCTCACGTTCGAGGTCATCCCGCTCAAGAACGCGCGCGTGACCGACCTCGAGGAGACGCTGCGCAACCTCTCGGGCGAGCTCCAGTACGAGCGCATGTACGGCGGCTACAACCGCTCCGGAGACGCCGGCCCCGAGGACAAGCTCCTCATCGACGTCAACGAGCGGCTCAACGCGGTCATCGTCATGGGCCAGGGAGAGACGCTCGAGGTGATGAAGAGCATCGTCGCGCGGCTCGACGTCCCCTTCTCGGAGAAGACCGCCCGCGTCGTGAAGGTCGTGCCGATCGAGAAGGGCGACCCGCAGACCATCGCCAGCGCCCTCGAGAGCGCGATGGACTCCGGCGGCGAGGACGACTGGTGGTACTGGCCGCCGCGGTCCGATCCCGACCAGGTCACCGTCGAGGTGGACGCACGCCGCCGCTCGATTATCCTGATCGGCCCCGGCGCCCGCGTCGAGGAGGCCGTCGCCTACGCCCAGCAGCTCGACGCGGTCACGGGGCGGCCGGACGCCGTGGTCGAGCCCATCCCGCTCCGTTTCGCGGACGCAGCGCGCGCCGCCCAGAACCTCTCCCGCTTCTTCCAGGAGCGCGCCCGCGCCGAGGGCCTGCCGCAGGAGCAGGTCTCGATCATCGGATCCCAGGACGGCAACCTCCTGCTGGTCACCGCCGACGCGGAGAGCCTGGGCCTGGTGCGCACGCTCGTCTCCGAGCTCGACAAGCCCGAGCTGGGCGACGACCGCCGGCTCGAGATCGTCTATCTCCAGAACGGCACCGCCGCGGAGGTTGCGCAGGCCGTCCGCGCCATGTTCCCGCAGGCCGGGCGCGCCGAGGAGCGCGTGATCGTCACGCCGCAGGCGAATAACAACTCGCTCATCGTCTCGGCCCCGACGCAGCGGTACGAGCAGGTCGCCGCGCTGATCGCCGACCTCGACGCGGCCCCCCGCCCGGAGGACGTCAACATCGCCTCCGTCCCGCTCCAGCACGCCCGCGCCGCCGACATGGCCCGGGCGCTCGAGGCGGCGCTGCCGGCGGCGATCAACATCATCGTCACGCCGGTCACGCGCAGCAACGCGATCCTCCTCACCGGCTCCGACGCCGCGATCTCGCTCGTCAAGGAGCAGATCGCCAGGCTCGACACCGAGCCCGAGCAGCAGCTCCAGGAGTTCCGCCGCGTCCAGCTCCACCACGTGCCGGCCGGCGACGTCCGCTTCACGCTGACCACGCTGCTGCGCGACATGCCGCGCGGCGCCGACGAGCCCGAGCCGCGCATCGACTACTCGCCCAACGACAACACGATCAGCGTGTTCGCCACCCCGGGGCAGCTCGCCCAGATCGAGGAGATGATCCGCCAGCTCGACGTCGCCGGCGCCGGAGACCGCACGACCGAGTTCGTGCGGCTGGAGTTCGCCGACGCCGAGCAGACCGCCGAGGCGCTCAAGGTCTTCTACGGCCGCTTCGCGCAGGAGGCCAAGAGCTTCGCCGCCCGGAACGTCTCGATCGTCGCCGACAAGGCCAGCAACTCCCTGGTCATCAGCGCCGACGCGAGCGAATGGGAGAACATCCGCTCGCTCCTCCAGAAGCTCGACACCGCCGAGTACGACACCTCGCGCCAGCTGGTGGTCATTCCCCTCAAGCACGCCGACGCCGCCAGCGTCGCCCGCGCGCTAAACGAGGGCTTCCGGCAGAGCGTCCAGGACGAGGTGGACCGCGAGCGCGCCCGCCAGCAGCCCGGCCCGCAGCGCTCCGGCCAGCGGGACCAGCGCGAGGGGGATCTCTACCTCCCGACCGTCCTCGTGGACACCGAGGGCGTGCCCTCGGTCGCGGCCGAGGTCCAGACCAATTCGCTCATCGTCTCGGCAGGGCGCAAGGAGCTCGAACGGATCGAGCGCATCGTGGCGCAGCTCGACACGCCCGAGTTCGTCAAGCTCCCCCAGCCCGTCGTCATCCCCATCGAGCGCGGCCGGGCGTCGGCGATCGCGCAGGCGCTCACGCAGATGTTCTCCGCCCAGGGGGGCGGGCGCTCGGGCCCGCGCTCGGCGCGCATCTTCGGAGACGACGTTTCCAACACCCTCGTCGTCCGCGCCGAGGAGGACGACCTCGTGCAGATCTGGAGCCTCGCCCGCGCGCTCCAGGAGCGGGGCGAGCAATCGGTCGCGCCCAGGATCCTCCGGGTCCAGCACGTGCCCGCGGCGAGGATCCGCCAGCTCGTCGACACGGCCTTCGCGCCGGTGGCCCAGAAGCTGGACGAGCCCTTCGCGGTCGACGTGGACCGCGCCTCCAATTCGCTGATCGTCTCCACCTCGCCCGGCATCTACGAGCAGGTCGCCGAGTTCGTCGCGCAGCTCGACGTCTCGGACGCGCCGGCCCAGCCCGCGCCGGCCCAGCCCGGCGCCGACGCCGGCGCTCCCGCCCCCGGCCTGCTGATCGTCGAGATCCAGCACAACGACCCCGCCGCCATCCGCACAATGCTCGAGCAGATGGGGCTCACGCAGGCGACCCCCGACGACCGCTTCGGCCTCGTGAGCGAGCCGGTCACGCTCGTCGATATCCCCGGGCGCGCGGCCCTCGGGGTCATCGCCTCCGCGCGCGACGCCGAGACCGTCGAGCGGCTCATCCGCGCGCTCGACGCCGAGCCCCTCGAGGCCGACCAGGAGATGGCCGTCGTCCCGCTCAAGCTCGCCGGCGCCCAGGCCGTCGTCGCCACGCTCGAGAGGATGCTCGATCCCGCCGCTCAGCAGGCCAAGACCGGCCCCGCCGAGGCGCTCCGGGAGCACGTCCGGAGGCTGCGCATGACCCGCGGCTTCGGCCAGGAGCCGCTCACTCTCGACCTGTCCCGGCCCATCCGGCTTATCCCCGACCAGGAGTCCAACTCCGTCATCGTCGCCTCGACCCCGGGCAACGTCGCGGTGCTCGCCGACCTCGTCGCCACGCTCGACGCGCTGCCCGTCGGCGACGCCGTCGTGGTCCGCATCTTCCCGCTCCAGAACGCCGCCGCGGCCAGGGTCAAGGGCATCGTCGACCAGCTCTTCAGCCAGGGCGAGGCGCTCCGTCGGCTCCCGGGCACGCAGCGTCGCGGCCTGCCGCCGACCGCCACCGGGCAGGCGCTCGCCGGCGAGATCGCCGTCTCCATCGATGAGCGCACCAACGCCCTCCTCGTCGCCGGGCGAGAGGAGGCGGTCGCGCTCGTCGAGGTGCTGGTCGCCGACCTGGACGCGGATACGGTCGGCAACTGGGTCGAGCCCGCGCTCATCCCCCTCGAGCACGCGGACGCCCGCACCATCGCCGACATCATCCAGCGCGTCGTCATCGAGGGCACCCGCGCCACGCCGGAGGCCGACGGCCTCCAGCGCCAGGTCGCGCGCCTGCGCGTGCTCGCCGCGGGCGGCGACCCGACGAGCCCCGACGCGCGCATCGAGTCCGACCTCTTCGTCCCGCTCGCGAGCCTGATCGTCGAGCCCGAGCCCGACACGAACACGCTGATCGTCGTCGGCACGCCCGCCAACATCTCGGTCGTCCGCGAGCTCGTCGGCTCGCTCGACGTCGAGCTCGCCGGCGCCGGCAACGCCGTGCGCCTGTTCCCGCTCGAGCACGCCGCGGCGGACCGGGTGGCGTCGGTGCTCGCCGACGTCTTCGCGCAGCGCGAGGAGGCCGGGGTCCTCCGGCCGGAGGACCGCCTGATCGTCACCTCCGACCCGCGCACGAACACGCTGGTGCTCTCGACCAGCCAGCGATCGCTCGGGGTGGTCGAGAGCCTGCTCGGATCGCTGGACGCCGAGGACGCCGACTACACCGTGGGCCTGCACGTGCTCCCAGTCCCGGGGGCCGACGTCGCCTCGCTGGCCCCCAAGCTCCAGCAGCTCATGCAGGAGCGGATCGCGTCGGCGCAGCGGGGCGGCGGCGTCGAGTCGCCGATGGACACGTTCAGCGTCGTCGCAGATCCGGCCAACAGCCTCCTCATACTCACCGCCAGCGACGAGAACCTCCAGCTCGTCAAGGAGCTCCTCGCCGCGATCGAGACCGACGCCTCCACCCTCGCCGGGGGCGGCAAGACCGACATCCTGCGCCTGCAGAACGCCCGCGCCGAGGAGGTCGCGCTGGCGATCAACGACGTCTACGTCGCGCGCGAGAACGAGCGCCGCGGGCAGAACGCCGTGAGCGTCACCGCCGAGGGGCGGCTCAACGCCCTGATCGTGCGCGGCACGGACGCCGACATCGCCGCGATCCGCGCGATGGCGGAGCGCTTCGATTCCGGCGAGATCCTGAGCGTGCAGGACGTGCGCCGCTTCGAGCTGCGGTCGGCGAACGCGCTGGAGGTCGTGCGCCTGCTCGAGGGGCTCCTCGCCGGGCGCCCGCTCGGCGACTCGTCCGGCCAGGCCCGCGCGACCCGCCTGCGCTACCTGCGCGACGACATCTCCGACGCCCTGGACGGGGCGACGGGGCGGGCCGTGACCGAGGCCGAGGTGGACGACTTCATCCGGGAGCAGGTCCGTCTGACGGCCGACCTTCGCACGAACTCGGTGCTGGTCTCGGCCCCGACGGAGATCGTCGAGCTCGTCGCCTCGATCCTCGCGGACCTCGACGGCAGCACCGCCGGCTCTCGCGAGATCGAGGCGTTCCGGCTCAAGAACGCCGACGCCCGCGCGATGGCCGACCTCCTCCGCGATCTCTTCAACCTCCGCCTCCAGGGCGACACCCTGGTGCTCGTGCCCACCGGGCAGCCCACGGAGGAGGAGCAGGAGACCGGCCTCGATTCCGCGTCCGTCACCGCCGTGCCCGACCAGCGGCAGGAGCTGTCGATCACCATCGACGCCCGCACCAACACGCTCCTGGTCTCGGGCACCGAGGAGTACCTCGAGCTGGTCCGCAAGGTCGTGGAGGACCTCGACACGATCGAGGCCAACGAGCGTGAGCAGCTCGTCTTCCACCTGACCAACGCCAAGGCCAAGGAGATCGAGACCACGCTCCAGAGCTACTTCACCACCGAGGCGGCGACGATGCAGCGCACGCTCGGCGGCGAGGCCGGAATCAGCGGCTCCGTCGCCCGCCAGCTCGAGCAGGAGGTCACCGTCGTCGGCGACGAGAAGAGCAACAAGCTCCTGATCTCCGCCTCCCCGCGGTACATCTCCGCCGTCGAGCAGATCGTCAGCGAGCTCGACGCCGCGCCGCCCCAGGTCATGATCCAGGTGCTGCTGGCCGAGGTCACGCTCGACGACGAGAGCACCTGGGGCGTGGACGTCGAGGTCGGGGGCCTGACGGGGCTCGGCAACGACGCGTACAAGTTCGGCTCATTCGCCGCGGGCGGCGCCCTGGCGAGCGCCCTGGGCACGCCCAACCTCTCGGTCTCCAGCCTCGACTTCGAGCTCATGATCCGGGCGCTCGAGGTGCAAGGGAAGCTCGAGGTGCTCAGCCGCCCGCAGATCACCGTCAAAAACAACGAGGAGGCCCGCATCCAGGTCGGCGAGAACGTCGGTCTGCCCGGCGGCTCGACGCAGAGCGGCGACAACGTCACCACCGACGTGAACTATGAGGACGTCGGCATCATCCTCCAGGTCACGCCCACGATCAGCGGCGACGGCTTCGTGCAGCTGGACATTAACCCCGAGATCTCCGCCCTCACCAGCCGCACCACCCAGGTCAGCAGCGACCTGCAGGCCCCGGTCATCACCCGGCGCGTCGTGGACACGACCGTCAGCGTGATGGACGGGCAGACGGTCGTGATCGGCGGCCTGATCCAGACGACGCAGGAGGCGCGCGACTGGAAGGTGCCGCTCATCGGCGATATCCCCATCATCGGCCTGCCCTTCCGCTCGAGCAAGATGCAGAACGTGAAGACCGAGCTGCTCGTGATCTTGACGCCGCACGTCATCCCCGGCGGCCGCCCCGCCGTGGCCCGCTACCAGCTGCTGAGCGACCACGAGATCAACCGGCTGACCGATCCCGGGCGCATCGTCGAGGAGGTCGGACCGGTCGAGGCGGACCCGGCCGTCGCGCCCCCGCCGCTGGAGCCGGGCGAGCCGGGCTTCGCGCCGGACGGCGCCGATCCGGCGATGTTCCACGACGCCCCCAGAATCCAGGCCAAGCCCGTGCGTTCGGGCAGCGCCGAAGAGATCGATTGGACCAGCGCGCCGCGCGTCCGCGCGCGCAGGCCCGGCGACACCCAGCCCGCCAAGGAATAGATGCGCTGATGGAGTTGTTGATGGCCCTCCGGCGGAAATGCACGGTCCTCGGGTGCGGCGCCATCCTGCTGGCCGCCGCCGGCTGCGTCGCCGATGGCGAGGCGCGCCGCCCGCCCCGCGCGCCGTCTGACGTGCGCCCGCAGACGATCACGATCGCGGCCCAGATGATGCTCGACGAGGACAACAACGGCTACCCCGACACGATCCCCGTCGTCGTGTACTTCTGGGACAGCCCCGACCGCTACCCCCTCCCGCTCTGGGACGACGGCGTCCTCCGGTTCCGGCTGCACGACGAGCACAACCGCCTCATCGCCGAGTGGGAGGTGCCCCCGGAGGTCGTGGTCGCCAGCCGAAGGCGCGACCAGGTCGGCGCCGTGCACTACCTCACGCTCGACATCCGCGAGGCCACCACCGACGCGCTGCCCGCGACCAAGGCGATGCTGTCGGCCGAGTTCATGGCCGAGGAGGGTCACACCGCGACCACCGCCCGCCCGCTCGTCGTGAAGATCGGCGCGTGAGCCCGCCGGCCGCACCTTTGCGCAACCTTCACCGGCATTTCACGCCGCGCCGACCCCGTTCAGCCGGTTTCCGCGCGCTCGGCCCTAGGCTACTCGCGCCGGCACAGGCGGCCCGCCGCGTGGATGCGGCGGCGGGCCCGCAAGGCCGCCGGCTTCAGGAGAATCGCCGATGCGGAAGCTCTTCGCTGCTCTTGTCGGCCTGATCGTCGGCGGTCCGGTCGCCGTCGCCCCCGCCCAGCCCAGCGCCCTGCGCGGCACGATCGCGGTGGACGGCTCGAGCACCGTCTTTCCCATCACCGAGGCCGCGGCCGCCGCGTTCGGACAGGAGTTTCCCAATGTCAACGTGACGGTGGCCGTCTCGGGCACCGGCGGCGGGTTCAAGCGATTCGTGAGGGGCGAGACGGACATCTCCGACGCTTCCCGACCGATCAGCGCGGACGAGTTCAAGCTGGCCAAGGAGAACGGCGTGCAGTTCATCGAGCTGCCCGTCGCGCTCGACGGCCTCTCCGTCGTCGTGCACCCCGCGAACACCTGGGCCACCGAGCTCAGGATCGAGGACCTCCGGGCGATCTACCTGGAGGACGGTGCGGCGCGGAAGTGGAGCGACATCAACCCGGCCTGGCCGGCCGAGACGATCAAGGTCTTCTCCCCAGGCACGGATTCGGGCACCTACGACTATTTCAAGGAGGTCGTCGTCCCCAAGGGCAAGAGCTTCCGCATCGACATGTCGACGAGCGAGGACGACAACGTGCTCGTGACGGGCGTGACTGGCGACAAGTACGCGATCGGCTACTTCGGCGCCTCATACTACTTCGAGAACCGAGCCAAGCTCCGCGCGGTGCCGATCGTGAACCCCGAGACCGGCGAGGCCGTGCTCCCCGAGCCGGACGACGTGATCGACGGCAGCTACTCGCCCCTGAGCCGCCCGCTCTTCATCTACGTCAACCTGACCTCCCTCCGCCGCCCCGAGGTGCGCGAGTTCGTCGAGTTCTATCTCGGGCACGACGGCGAATTCGCGGAGCAGGTCGAGTTTGTGCCGATCCCCGAGGAGATCGGCCGGACGGCGGCGGACTTCCTCAAGCGCCGGCTGAGCGGCACGACGTATCTGACGGCCGACGGTGAGAAGCGCGAGGGCCGCCTCGCGGAGTTGTACAGCCCGGAGCACCTTGTCGACACGAAGTGACACAGGAAACCGCGCGACGGCGCCGCGCCCCGGAAGAAACGCCGCGGGCATGCCTGAAGCCCCCGTGATACCCTCCCCACAATGACCGGGCGCGATGCATTTCTCGGGCAGCCGCCGCAGGCGATCCTCGCCGACCCGCGCCGCCTGCGCTCGCACCGCAGGCAGCGGGTGGTCGACCGCACGGTCGTCGGCGCGCTCGGCGCCGCGGCGACGCTCTCCGTCCTCGTGACCGCGGCGATCCTGTTCGTCCTGGGGACGGAGACCGTCCGCTTCTTCCGGCAGGACGAGGTCTCGCTCGGCGAGTTCTTCGGCAGCGCCCGCTGGAGCCCGCTGCTGGGATCGGAGAAGCACTTCGGCATCTGGCCGCTGGTCTGCGGCACGGCGCTGGTGGCGGGCATCGCGCTGCTGGTCGCGGTGCCCCTGGGCCTTGTCACCGCGATATTCCTCAGCGAATACGCGCCTCCGCGCGTCCGGGCGACGCTCAAGCCCGCCCTCGAGGTGCTCGCGGGCATCCCCACCGTGGTGTACGGGTTCCTCGCGCTGGTCCTGGTCACACCGGGGCTGCGCCTGGTCTTCGACGGCTTGGGCTCGTACAACGCGATCTCGGCCGGCATCGCGGTCGGCGTCCTGATCGTGCCGATCATCAGCTCGGTGTCGGAGGACGCGATGCGGGCCGTGCCGCAGGCGCTCCGCGACGGCGTGTACGGCGTGGGCGGCACGCGCTTCGACGCGGCGGTGAAGGTGGTCTTCCCGGCGGCGCTCTCCGGCATCGTGTCGGCGGTGCTCCTGGCTGCGGCCCGCGCGATCGGCGAGACGATGATCGTCGCCCTCGCCGCGGGGAGCACGCCGAAGGTGACGCTCGACCCCACCGAGGAGGTGCAGACCATGACGGGGTTCATGGTGCAGATGGCCCTTGGGGACGTGTCGAACTTCGGCGTGGAGTACTTCTCCATGTACGCCGTCGCGGCGATGCTCTTCGCGCTCACCATGGGATTCACGCTGCTCGGCGCGCACGTGCGCCGGCGCTTCCGGGAGGCCTACGAGTGACGCCGGCCGCGCACACCGTCGTGCTCCTGGACCCGGCGCGGCTGGCGCGGGCGCGCCGGTCGGTCGCCGCGCGCCACAAGCGGGAGCGCGCCTTCCAGTGGTTCTGCGTCGTCGTCGCCTCGGCGTGCGTCGTGATGCTCGGCGCGATCGTGGTCGGGATCCTCGCCGCCGGGATCGGGAGCGTGACGCGCACCTTCCTGACGGCGCCCCCGAGCCCCGAGCCCGCAGAGGCCGGGTTCTACCCGGCGATCATGGGATCGGTGTGGCTCCTCGTGCTCGTGGCCGCCGTCACCCTGCCGCTGGGCGTGGCGGCGGCGATCATCCTCGAGGAGTACAAGCCCAGGCGCCGCCTCTCGCGCCTGGCGCACGGCTTCATCGAGACCAACATCACCAACCTCGCGGGTGTGCCCTCGGTCGTGTACGGGATCGTGGGTCTCACCGCCTTCGTCTCGATGTTCGGGCTGTTCGGCAACGAGCTGAACCCCGCGCTCGAAACCGGCGCCGGCTATTACGATCAGTTCTATAACGAGGCGGACCAGGTCATCCTCGTCCCGGTGGCGGGGCCCGACGCGCCGGAGACCGTCCCCCGCGCGGGGATGCGCGCGCTCAACGCCGAGAAGCGGCCCCTCGCCGCCAACATCATCGGGCCCGACGATCCATGGCCCGATGACCCGGCCGTCGCCGCCCGCACCCTCCGATCGACCGACTTCTCCGGGCGGATCAGCGAGCGGACGGTGTTCTATCTCCGTCTGCCGCTCGGGCGAGGGCTGCTCGCCGGGGCGCTCACGCTCTCGCTCGTGATCCTGCCGATCGTGATCATCACCTCGCAGGAAGCGCTGCGCGCGGTCCCCAATTCGCTCCGCGACGCCGCCCTCGGCCTCGGCGCGACCCGGCGCAGGGTGGTGTTCCGCGTCACCCTGCCGGCGGCGCTGCCGGGGATCATGACCGGCGCGATCCTCGCGATGAGCCGGGCGATCGGCGAGGCGGCCCCGCTCCTCATGATCGCGGGGATCGTCTTCATCACGTTCCCCCCCGGGAACCTGATGGACGATTTCACCGCGATGCCCCTCCAGATCTATAACTGGGCGCAGCGTCCGCAGCAGGAGTTCCACGAGCTGGCCGCCGCGGGCATCGTCGTCCTGCTCGGGGTTCTGCTCGTGTTCAACGGGGCGGCTATCGTCATCCGCCAGCGATTCCAGGGCAGGGGGTCCTAGGGGCGCCATGCTGATCGGAGAGCGACGCAACGTGTCATCGCCCGTCGAGGAGAGCAGACCGGCTGCGCGTGGGACGGCGGCGCAGCCGCCGGAGCCCGGCCGGCTCGGCGGGCCCGGCGCGTCACCCCCGGCGCCGGCGGAGCCGGCGGCGATCCGGGCCCGCGGCTTCAACGCCTGGTACGGCGAGTTCCACGCGCTGCGCGACATCAACATCGACGTCGCGGAGAACCGGATCACGGCGCTCATCGGCCCGAGCGGGTGCGGCAAGAGCACGATGCTCCGCTGGATCAACCGCATGAACGACACGATCGCGACCGCCCACGCCGGCGGCGAGCTCGCGATGCACGAGGTGGACGTGCTCTCGCGCCAGACCGACGTGGTCGACCTGCGCCGGCGCGTGGGCATCGTGTTCCAGAAGCCCAATCCCTTCCCCAAGACGATCTACCAGAACGTGGCCTTCGGGGCCAGGCTCCACCTGCGCCTGACCAGGCCGGAGGTGGACGCGCTCGTGGAGTGGTCGCTGCGGAAGGCGGCGCTCTGGGAAGAGGTCAAGGACCGCCTGCACAAGTCGGCCCTGGGGCTTTCGGGCGGGCAGCAGCAGCGGCTGTGCATCGCCCGGGCGATCGCCGTCGGCCCCGAGGTGCTCCTGATGGACGAGCCCTGCTCGGCCCTGGACCCGCGCTCGACGGCGGCGATCGAGGAGCTCATGCTCGAGCTGCGCGAGTCGTACACCATCGTGATCGTGACCCACAACATGCAGCAGGCCTCGCGCGTGAGCGACGCGACCGGCTTCTTCTACAACGGCGCCCTGGTCGAGGTCGGGCCCACCGCGAGGATCTTCCAGAACCCCGCCCGCAAGGAGACGGAGGACTACATCACCGGGCGCTTCGGGTGAGCGCGGGAGGCGCGGGCCCGCGCCCGCGCCGGTGTTCCGGACGCGCAAACGGGCTCCAATGCCCTACGAATTCCTGATTGCGGGAGACCGGCTGCCGATACTTCCGCCTAGGATCGACCTGTCGCCGTTTGGACCCGACAATCGGTAGATGTTTGGTGCATCGAGGGCCGCCATGAAGACACCGACGCGAGTCTTTCCGCCGTCTGTCAGCGCATGGAACGCCGATTACCTGGACGAGGCGTACTCGCGGTACGCGCAGGATCCGGGCAGCGTGCCCGCCGAGCTCCGCGCGTTTTTCCAGGGCTTCGACCTGGCGCGGAGCGGCGGCGTCCCCGCGCCGGCCGACCGGGGCGTCGCGTCGAACTTCCAGGCGGCGGTGGACGGCCTCATCGAGGCGTACCGGGAGTTCGGGCACGTCGCGGCCAGGCTCGACCCCTTCGGGCGCGAGCGGGAGCGGCCTCAGCTGCTGGCCCCGCACTTCCACGGGCTGACCGAGAGCGACCTCGCGATGAGCGCGGACGTCGGGGCCGTGCAAGGTCTGGGGCCGACCGCCCGGGTCTCCGAGCTGGTCGCATTTCTCGAGCAGACCTACTGCGGCCACATCGGCATCGAGTTCATGCACATCTCCGCGAGCGAGGAGCGGCGGTGGTGGCTGGACCGCTTCGAGGCCTCGCGCGGGCAGATTGCCCTCTCGAGGGGCGAGCGGGTGCACATCACCCGGCAACTGCTCATGGCGGAGCAGTTCGAGAAGTTCATCGGCAAGCGCTACCCGGGCGACAAGCGGTTCAGTCTGGAGGGCGCCGAGTCGCTGATCCCGCTGCTGGACCGGGTGATCGAGGCGGCGTCCAACCTCGACGTGCAGGAGGTGGTGCTGGGCTCGGCGCACCGCGGGCGCCTCAACGTGCTCAACAACATCGTCGGGAAGACCTACGCGCAGATCTTCACCGAGTTCGAGGAGAACTGGGACGTCGATTTCGTGGACGGCGGCGGCGACGTGAAGTACCACCGCGGCTACTCGGGCACCCGGGTTTTCGGGAACGGCAAGATGGTGCACCTTGCGCTCTCGAGCAACCCCAGTCACCTCGAAGCGGTGGGGGCGGTGGTGGAGGGGCGCTGCCGGGCCAAGCAGCGGCTGCGCGGCGACTACGAGCGGCGGAGGGTGATCCCGCTGCTGATCCACGGCGACGCGGCCGTCTCCGGGCAGGGCATCGTCGCCGAGCTGGCGAACTTCTCCCAGCTCGAGGGCTACACCACCGGAGGGACCATCCACGTCGTGGTGAACAACATGATCGGGTTCACCACCGTGCCCGAGGACGCCCGCTCGAGCCGCTATTGCACTGACATCGCGAAGATGATCGACGCGCCGGTGCTGCACGTGAACGGCGAGGACCCCGAGGCCGTGATCGCCGCTGCGCAGATGGCCATGGAGTACCGCCACGCGTTCCGCAAGGACGTGTTCATCGACATGTGGTGCTACAGGCGCTACGGGCACAACGAGCAGGACGAGGCCTCGTTCACCCAGCCGGTGATGGCGAACCTCATCAAGCGCAAGCCGAGCGTGCTCAAGATCTACGCCGAGCGGCTCCTGGCCGAGGGGATCCTGAGCGACCAGGACATGGAAGGCATCCGCGAGCAGCTGGACCAGGCGCTCGAGCACGCCCAGCAGGCGGTGCAGAGCTCGCCCTACGACCCGACGATCGATCCGGGCAGCGCCCGGTGGACGGGCGTGGACCGGCGCTTCAGCTTCGAGCCGGCGGAGACAGGGGTCTCGCGCGAGATGCTCGCGGAGGTGTGCGCGGGCCTGGCGCGGGTGCCGCAGGGCTTCAGGGTCAATCCCAAGCTCCAGCGCCTGCTCGACGCCCGCGGCGCGCTGCTCGAGACGCGCGAGATCAGCTACGCCGACGCCGAGTCGCTCGCGTTCGGGACGCTCCTGCTCGACGGCGTCGCGATCCGGCTGAGCGGGCAGGACTCGCGCCGCGGCACGTTCAGCCACCGTCACGCCGTGCTGCGGGACTTTGAGACAGGCGAGCCGGTGACACCGCTGAACACGATGCGTCCGGTCTGGGAGCCGCACAAGGGCCCGTTCGATCCGAAGGCGCAGCAGGCGAAGCTCTGCGTCTACGACAGCCCGCTCTCGGAAGCGTCCGTGCTGGGGTTCGACTACGGCTACTCGCTGGCCGATCCGAACATGCTGGTGCTCTGGGAGGCGCAGTTCGGCGACTTCGTGAACGGCGCGCAGGTGATCATCGATCAGTTCATCGCCTCGGCGGAGGCGAAGTGGGAGCGGTGGTCGGGGCTTGTGATGCTCCTGCCGCACGGCTACGAGGGCGCCGGGCCCGAGCACTCGTCCGCGCGCATGGAGCGGTTCCTGAAGCTGTGCGCCGGCAACAACATGCAGATCGTGCAGCCCTCGACCGCGCCGCAGATCTTCCACGCGCTCCGCCGCCAGATGAAGCGACCCTTCCGCAAGCCGCTGGTGGTCTTCACGCCCAAGAGCATGCTCCGGACGCCGTCGGGCACGATCGAGGAGCTCATGTCCGGCGGCTTCCGAGAGCTGATCGACGATCCCCGCTTCCAGGCCGCGGGCGCCGATCGGCGCAAGGTGCGCCTGGTGGTCCTCTGCTCGGGCAAGTTCTACCACGAGCTTGCCGCCCGGCGCGACGAGATCGGGCGCGAGGATATCGCACTGGTGCGCGTGGAGCAGGTGTACCCGTTCCACACGCAGCTGTTCAAGGAGATCGCGGCGCGCTACCCGGCCAAGGCCGAGATCGCGTACGCGCAAGAGGAGCCCCGCAACGCCGGCGCCGGGCTGTTCGTGCTCGACCGGCTCCGCGAGGAGCTCGGGATTGACGCCCGGTACCTGGGCCGGCCCGCGAGCCCGACGCCCGCCGTCGGCTCCAAGCGTCAGCACAAGAAGGAGCAGGAGGGCCTGCTCGAGGCTATCGTCGGCCCCCACGCGAGCAAGCCGGGCGCCCACCCCGAGCCGGTCGGCGCCACGGCCGCCGCCCGCGGATGACCCGCCCCATAGGAATACCGCGACATGGCGACCGAGATTGTCATCCCCAATGTCGGAGAGAGCGTGACCAGCGGCGTGATCTCGGCGTGGCGCAAGAAGGACGGCGACTACGTGGATCGCGATGAGCCGGTGCTCGACCTCGAGACCGACAAGATCACCATGGAGATCACCGCGCCGGCTTCGGGCGTGCTCAAGCGCCTCGCCGGCGAGGGCGACGAGGTCCCCGTGGGGGCGGTCGTCGGATCCGTCGATGAATCCGGGACTCGCGCCGGAGCTCCCGGTTCGGGCGAGGCGCGGGCGCAGACGGGGGCCCAGCCGTCCGCGCCGGCGTCCCGAGCCGAGCCGCCCAAGGCTCCGGAGACGCCCGCGCCGGCCCTGGCGACCCCGCCCCCGGCGGCGGCCCGCGCCGAGGACGTGCGCGCTACGCCGCTCGCCGAGCGCATCGCCAAGGAGCGGAACGTCGATCTCTCGCGCGTCGTGGGCACCGGCGCGGGCGGGCGCATCCGCGAGCACGACGTGCTCGCGTACGTGCAGTCGCAGAACGGCCCCGGCGGGCAGGGCGCGCCGGCGGCCCAGGCCCCCCAGCCGGCGCAGGCCCGGCCGGCACAGGCCCCGGCGGGCGCTCGCGCCGTCTCGCTCAAGAAGATGACGCCGCTCCGCCAGCGCGTCGCGGCCCGCCTCGTCGAGGCGCAGCACACGGCCGCGATGCTCACGACGTTCAACGAGTGCGACATGACCGCCGTCATGTCCCTGCGCAAGCGCTACAAGGAGCCGTTCGAGAAGAAGCACGGCGTCGGGCTCGGCTTCATGTCGTTCTTCGTGAAGGCCGCGACCGGGGCCTTGCGGGCGAGTCCGATGGTCAACGGCTACATTGTGACCGACGAGGGCGGGCAGTTGGCCATCGAGACCCACGACTACTGCGATGTCGCGATCGCCGTCGCCGGGCCGAAGGGCCTCGTCGTACCCGTGATACGGAACGCCGAGACGCTGTCGTTCGCCGAGATTGAGCTCGCCGTCAAGGACCTCGCGACCCGCGCCAAGGACGGCAAGCTGGACCTCTCCGACCTCCAGGGGGGCACGTTCACGATCACCAACGGCGGCATCTTCGGCAGCCTCCAGTCCACGCCGATCCTCAACCCGCCGCAGTCGGCGATCCTCGGCATGCACGCGATCAAGAACCGGCCCGTCGAGCACCCCGAGCGGCCCGGCGAGATCGCCCTGCGCCCCATGATGTACCTGGCGCTGAGCTACGACCATCGCATCATCGACGGCGCGGAGGCGGTGACGTTCCTGGTGAACATCAAGAACGCGATCGAAAGCCCCGAGCGGCTCATGCTGGATCTGTGAGCCAGGGCCGCGTTCGCGCCTCCGCGGGGCGGGCCTCCCGCCCCCCCGGGGGAGCGCGCACACGGCGCTCGCTATCTCCCCCAACTCTCCTCGCGGAGCAGCGAATCCAGCAACCCCGCGCACGCACGGT
>DASRXL010000223.1:0-15706 GCA_035654175.1 Phycisphaerales bacterium | reverse complement strand
GGCCTTCAGCTCCTCCTCCGAGGGGATCACGTCGGCGAGGTACTTCTCCATCAGAGCGTCGTCGAGCTCGCAGACCTTCTCGACCATCTCATGACGCCATTTCTCCGCCGTCTCCTTCCACTCGGCCGCCTTCTCCCTCAGGAACTCGGGGATGTCCTTCTCGGTGATCACCGCGCCCTTCTCGTCGGCGTCGAAGTAGAACGCCCTCATCGCGAGCAGGTCGACGATCCCCTCCAGCTCGTTGCCGTGGCCGATGGGGTACTGCACGGCGATCGGGTTCGCGCCCAGGCGGGCCCGGATGGAGTTGAAGCTGTACTCGAAGTCGGCCCCGAGCTTGTCCATCTTGTTAATGAAGCAGATGCGGGGCACCCGGTAGCGGTCGGCCTGACGCCACACCGTCTCGGACTGCGCCTCCACGCCCTCCTTGCCGTCGAACACCGCGACCGCGCCGTCGAGCACGCGGAGCGAGCGCTCGACCTCGATCGTGAAGTCCACGTGGCCGGGGGTGTCGATGAGGTTCAGCTTGTACGTCTCGCCGTGGCGGACCCACGGGCAGGTCGTCGCGGCGGACTGGATCGTGATGCCGCGCTCCTGCTCCTCCTGCAGGAAGTCCATGGTCGCGGTGCCCTCGTGCACCTCACCCATCTTGTAGTTCTTGCCGGTGTAGAACAGGATGCGCTCGCTCACCGTGGTCTTGCCCGCGTCGATGTGGGCGCAGATGCCGAAGTTCCTGGTATGAGATAGGTCGGTGGCCATGTGCGTCTTCCTCTTTCGTTCCTTCTGACGGTCGGTTCTCGCTCCCGCCGCCTCTCGTCGCGTCTCGCCGGCCGGCGAGCCGCCGTGGTCGGTCAAGCCGCGGACCGCGGTGGCGGTCCGGGCCGTGCTGCGTGCGTGTGCTCTCGCTGAGGGTCGCCGGCTCCGAAGGGCTCCGGCGGATCGCGCTCGATGCGCTCAGGTCCACCAGCCTTGGGCCAGGATGTCGGAATCGTCATCCATGCAACGAACCCCAGCAGGGGGAGACCCGCCCCGGTGGCAAGCCACATGCGGCCCGCACCGGAACTCGGACCAAATTCTTTCCCACTCTGGGGCCTGAATCAAGGAACCCCCAGAAGTTCACGCAGGGTTTGCAGCTGCACGTCCGAGAGCCCGGCGAGGGGGTCGAGCCGGCGGTACTCGTGGTTCCGCACGGCCCGTGCGGCGAAGTCGCGCGCGTCGGCCGTCCGGCCGAGCGCCGCCGACCGGACGGCCAGCCGGTAGGCCAGGTCTGGGCTGTAGGGGTCGAGGGCCGAAGCCGTCCGGAGCGCTTCCAGGTCGTCGCCCGCGTCCCCGAGCCCCGCCTCGGCGAGCGCGACGCGGACTTGGGCGAGGTCTCGCCACGCCCGGCTGTCGCGGGGCCACCGCTCGGTCGCCCAGGTTGCCAGCTCCGCCGCCCCACGCATCGGTCCTTCCGGAGGGAGCCCGGACCGCTGCGCGAAAGCCGCCTCCGTGGCGAGCAGCCGGACGGCGGCGTGGGCCACATCCCGGCTCGGGACGGCCGGGCGCTTGGCGAGCCCCCCGAGCGTCGCCCCCGCCGCGCCGATCCGGTCCCGGCGGAGCTCGGCCAGCGCCGCGCCGGCGCCCTCGGGCGTCGGCGGCACCGGTCGGCCGATCGCCGCGCTCAAGTCCTGGACGAGCGCGGCGGGGCTCTCCTCGGTCGAGCCCCGGGCGAGCGCCAAGTACCGCTGCTCGAGCAGCGTGCTCTCGGCCACGCTCCGGGCGGCGGAGCGGAGCTCCGCCTGCCACGCCCGCACCGGCAGAAACGCCGCCGCCGCGCCGAGGGCGCACAGACCCGCCGCACCGGCGCCGAGCGCGGCGGCCCTTCCGGTGGCGCGGTGCTCCCCGGGTGAGGCTCCCGCGGCTCCGAGCAGGACCATCGCCCACCCGGCCGAGCCGAGGTCTGTCGCCGTCAGCTCAATCTGGGAGTGTGCCAGCACCGCCAGCGCCCCGGCGCCCAGCCCCGCCGCGAGCAGGCGAGAGCGCGCCACCCCGAGCAGGGCGGCGGCGCATCCGAACCACAGGAGCGTCCACGCGGCGACCTTGACCAAGCCGTCGAAGGCGAGCAGCGCGAACGCGTCCGCGACGGACCTCGCCAGCGGCAGGCCCTCCGTGGCGAACGAGACCGCCGCGCACGGAGCGATCACCGCGAGGAGGCACAGGTACTCGCCGCGTCCCGGGCCATGCTCCCCCTCGCGCGCGGGCGGCCCGTCGCCCCGCGCCAGCGAGCGCCCGGCGAGCGCGGCCATGCCGAGGAGGAGCAGGCACCAGCTCGCGCCGAACACCCCCAGCGTGGAGAGATACTCGAACATCACGCTGTGGGGGCTGGCGACCTCCTCCGGATTCAGCGGGTTCTTCGCCAGCAGGTACGCCGCCTGGAAGTCCGCGGGGCCGACGCCCCACGCCGGGTGCTCCACGACGATGCGCGTCGCGGCCTGCGCGTAGTACCAGCGGAACAGGAGGCTCAGCTCCCCGATCCGCTCCCCGAGCACGCCTCGGAGCAGGATCGCCGCCAGCGCGATCGCCACGACGCCGACCCCGATCACCTCGGCGCGCGCGAACGGCCCGAGGCCCCGGGGGAGCTTCGTGCGAGCAGCCCCGAGCGCGAAGAGCGCGAGCCCCAGGGCCGCGGCGGCGATCGCGCCCTTGCTCGGCGCGCCGCCCGCGGGCACGGCGAGCACCAGGCCGCCGCCGGAGAGCACGAGCCCGAGCAGCAGCCCCGCCATCCGCCAGCCGTCATTGCGCGACCCGGTGAACCACAGGCGCGAGCGCACGCCCTCCGCCACGCCGCCGGCGAAGACGGCGAGGCACCCCGCGAGCACCGAGGCGTAGACGTTGGCCATCGCGAACCACGCCGACGCGTCCGGCTGCGACAGCCGGCGCTCGTAGCTCCGGGCCATGGCCGAGCCGGGAGACCACCCGTGCCCGGCGAGGATCTCCTCCCGGCGAATCTTGAAATCCTCGACGAGGACCGGGTGCTCGCTGTAGACCTGGAGCGCGGCCCTGAAGACCAGAGGCCCCGCGATCGCGGCGCATACGCCCGCCGCGAGGGCCCGCTCCGCCGGGCGCCGGCACGCCACGAGGGCGCCCAAGCCCCCGGCGATGGCGCCGGCCCAGACGGTCCCGATGTGCGCGTTCTCGACCGACCGGTCCGGCGCAAGCCAGCCGTGGTAGGCGATCGCGGGCAGCGCGAGCGCGCCCAGGACGAGCGCCGCCGTGGGAATCTTCTCCGCCGCCCGCGCCGCGCCGGCGAGGACCAGCGCGAGGCCGATGCACGAGAGCACCGACAGCAGCATGTCGCCCGCGGGGCCGATGCCGTCCAGCGGCGCGGCGGCCGAGACCGGGTCCAGACCCCAGCCGGGCAGCGGGTCGTGGCTGGCGACGACGCGGGCGCACGCCGCGACGAGGATGCAGACCAGCCCGGTTCGGCGCAGGGCACTCCCGGCGTGCCCGCGGGCGGGGGCATTCATGGGCCGCTATCCCGGCGGGTGGCGTGCTCGGCGAAGGCGAGCGCCAGAAGCGTGAGCACGGTCTGCATCCCGACGAGGATAGCTTGCCACGGCTGGAGAGAGCCGAGGATGATGCCCGAGACGCCGGTGATCGCCGCCAGGCTGCACATGAGCCCGACCGCCGCCGGCTTGGTAAAGCCGCGCAGCACGAGCCTGTGGGAGAGGTGCTGCTGGTCGCCGACGAAAGGGCTCCTGCCCTGGCGCACGCGGATGAGCGAGACCGCGACGAAGTCGTAGAGCGGCACGGCGAGCACCGCCAGGGGCATGAAGACCGCGTACCAGCCTCCCGCTCGCGCCGGGTCGTAGTAGGTGGTGCGCACCGTGAGGAACGCGAGCGTGAAGCCGATCACGAGCGAGCCGCCGTCCCCCATGAAGATGCGCGCGGGCGGCACGTTGAAGGCCAGGAACCCGAGCGACGCGCCGACCAGCAGCGCCAGCGAGGCCGCGACGAACCACTGGCCGTTGAGCAGGGCGGCGGCGAGGAAGCACCCCCCGGCGATCGTGGCGACGCCGGCGCACAGGCCGTCCATGTTGTCGATGAAGTTCAGGGCGTTGGTCACGAGCACGATCCACATCGCCGTGATCGCCAGCGACAGCCACGGGCCCCCCACGTAGGGGTCGATCGCGCTGAGGAGCCTCGCGTCCTGGGTCACCAGCGTGACGGCCCCGGCGCAGCCGAACATGACCGCGAGCTTGACCCAGGGTCCGAGCGCCCGCCGATCGTCGATCACCCCGAGGAGGTGCAGGATGGTCAGGCAGGCCAGGAGCGTCAGCGCCGGCGGGGTGCGCTCGGCGATCCCCGGCAGATGCTCGGCGAGCGCCGGCACGCGTCCCGTGAAGTATTCCGTCGCGCCCAGCTTCACCAGCGTCAACCCCGCGGCCAGAGGGATCCCGATCGCCGCGAAGATCGCGATCCCGCCGGTGTTCGGCACCCGGCGCAGCTCCTTGGCGTGCCCCGTCGCTCCGGGCGAGTCATACGTCTTGAGCCGGTGGCCGAGGCGCACCAGGAGCGCGGTGAGCGGCAGCGAGATCGAGAGCGCCAGCAGCACGAGGAGGAGACTCAGCCAGACCATGGGTGGGCAGTGTAGAGCGAGACGGTGAGACGGGGATCAAGGCAGCGGCTCTCTCCGGACGGCGAGTGGAAGGTGCTGGACGTCGGCTTCACATCGGCTTACGCGATCGGCGTCGTCCCGACGCCGCCGACGATGTGCCTCGCGCTGCTGAGCGCGGGCGGCTGGGCTGTGCGCCGCCGGCGCGGCGGATGAGCCCGCTCCGCGCGGTCAGGCGGTGTTCGGGCGGGCGCCCGCTCCACCCCGGCGCCTCGCACGCGGCGCCGTCCGCTCAGCCCGTTCAGCGAGCGCCGCGGCTCTCGGGCTCTTCGAACGCGGGCTGCGCGGCTTGGCCGCGCGCCGAGCGCCCCAGCCGCTCGGCGATCGGCCAAGGAATATAGATCAGGAAGAAGGCGAGCTGCCCGAGCAGCACGAGCCAGAGGATGCGCAGCGGCCAGGTGCCGAGGGAGTCGATCAGCGTCGGCTTGTCGGCGCGTTGGTTGCCGATGTAGCCGTAGTTGAGATCGAAGGCGATGTTGAGCGGCATGATCGCCGCCATCCACGCGAAGGTCAGCAGGCTGGCGATCCCCCAGTCGCGCAGGCGCGGACGGAATCCGAGCACCGCCGCGTCGTAGATCGCAGAACCGACGATCTGCGTGTGGCCGATGAAGAAAAGCCAATACCGCACGTCGGCATGCCCCTCCTCGAGCACGGGGGTGACGAACGCCTGGGTGGAGAGGCCGATCCCCCAGAAATAGAGCACGGCGCGAAGCCACCGCTTCTGGGTCCACAGCGCCAGCGGTGCGACCCAAGCGGCGAGGTCGCACAGGTGCAGCGGCAGGCTCTGGTCAAGCCGGAAATTGGCGGGGAGCAGCCAATACACGACAGCCAGCGCCTGCCAGGCGATGGTCGTGGCGATCCACGCGGCGCGGAAACGGCGCTCCTTCACCCCGCCGCGGGCGCCCTCGCGCCGCCAGCGTCGTCCAAGCCAGCACGCGCCGACGATCAGCGCCATGCACGCCAGCGATGACGCCGCGTGCTGGGCGGTGAAGGGGTGGAATTCGGTGGCCCAGTTGGGAGTGGGAGCGGGCACGGGGAGATGGTACAGGCCTGCGAGACCCGGGGGCGCCGCTCCCGGCCGGCCGCGACCGCTACTCTGGGCCGCATGCACAGCGTGCTCTCTCCAACCCTGGGCGCCGGGATCGAGAATCTCCCGCTGCTGACGACGGTCGCCGCGGGATTCGCGGCGGCGTGGGTGCTCGGGCTGGTGACCCAGCGGCTGAGGCTCTCTCCCATCGTGGGCTACCTGCTGGCCGGCGTCGTGATCGGGCCGTACACGCCCGGGTTCGTCGGCGACGAGGCGATCGCCCAGCAGCTCGCCGAGGTCGGCGTCATCCTCATGATGTTCGGCGTCGGACTCCACTTTCACCTCAAGGACCTCATCGCCGTCCGCGCCGTGGCGGTCCCGGGGGCTGTCGGGCAGAGCCTCGCGGCGACCGCCGTGGCGATGCTCGCGTTTCATCTTCTGGGATGGTCGTGGAAGTCGGGCGCGGTGCTGGGCATGGCCGTGGCCGTCGCCAGCACGGTCGTCCTCCTGCGCGGGCTGATGGATCGCGACATGCTCAGCAGCTCGCACGGGCACGTGGCCGTCGGCTGGCTCATCGTGGAGGACATCTTCACCGTGCTCGCGCTGGTCTTCGTGCCCATGATCGCGCCCGACCCCGCGGTGGTCGCGGACGCGGCGGCGAGCGGCGCGCCCCAGGCGGGGGAAGCCCACGTCGGCGCGGGGCCCGGTGGCACAGCCGGCGGCGGCCTCTTGACCCTTGCGTGGGCCCTGGCCAAGCTCGTGGCTCTGGTCGCGATCGTGCTGCTGGCCGGCTCGCGAGTGGTGCCGTTCGTGCTGGCCCAGGTGGCCAAGCTGCGATCGCGCGAGCTCTTCACGCTCACCGTGCTGGTGCTCTCGATCGCGATCGCGGTGGGGTCGGCGGTCTTCTTCGGGGCCTCGGTGGCGCTCGGGGCGTTCCTGGCGGGCATGGTGGTCGCGCAGTCCCCGGCCAGCCACCAGGCCGCCGCCGACGCGCTCCCCTTGCGGGACGCCTTCGGCGTTCTGTTCTTCGTGGCGGTGGGCATGCTCTTCGACCCGGGCTTCGTGCTGGAAGAGCCGGCGATGGTCGCCTGCGCCCTCGGCGTGGTGCTGCTCGTCAAGCCGCTCGCGGCGCTGGTGATCGTGGCGGCGCTGGGCTACCCCGCCCGGACGGCGCTGACCGTCGCGATCGGCCTCGCGCAGATCGGGGAGTTCTCCTTCATCCTCGGCCAGGTGGCGCAGGAGCATCGGCTGATCCCCGACGAGGGCGGGCACGTCCTGGTTGCGGCCGCGATCATCTCGATCACGCTCAACCCGATGCTCTTCCGGGTGCTGGACCCGCTCGAGCGGGCGCTGCAGCGCCGGCCGGCGCTGTGGCGGCTGCTCAACGCGCGCTCGGCGCGCAGGCAGCGGCTGATCAACGCCGAGGCGCAGCCGGTGATCGGCGCGACGGAGAAGCCGCTGGCCGTGGTGATCGGGTATGGCCCCGTCGGGCGCGTGGTGGATGCGCTGCTCCGCGATGCGGGGTTCCACACGGTGATCGTCGAGATGAACATGGAGACCGTCGAGCAGCTCGTCGGGTCGGGACGCACGGCGATCTACGGCGACGCCACCCGCCCGGAGATCCTCGCCGACGCGGGCGTCCGGCGGGCCGCGTTCTTCGTCGTGACCCTCCCCCACACCGCAAGCCGCGCCGACCTCGTGCACGCCGCCCGCGAGCTGAACCCCGGCGTGCAGGTGATCATGCGCGCGAGGTACCTCGCGGAGGGGGACGCGCTGCGCCTCGCCGGCAGCACGCGAACGGTCTTCGAGGAGGGCGAGACCGGCATCGGGATGGCGCGCCAGGTGATGGAGCTGCGCGGCATGGACGACGCGAGCATCGACAGGATGCTGGACGCGATCCGGCGCATCTGGAGAATGAAGGAGTAGGGCGCGCCCGGCGGGACGGCGATCACCCCGCGGCTTCGTGTCGGAGCTGGCCGCACGCCGCCGCGATGTCCCGCCCGCGGCTGGCGCGGATGTGCGCGTTGACGCCGCGCACGCGGAGGATGCGCTGAAACTCGTGGACGTCGTCCGAGCGCGGGCGCTTGAAGGGCAGCGGCTCGACCTCGTTGTAGCGGATGAGGTTGATGTTGGCGCGGAGGCTCTTGGCGACGCCCGCGAGCTGCTGGGCGTGCTCGGGGCGGTCGTTGACTCCGCCGAGGAGGATGTACTCGAGCGTGATCTCGCGCCCCGTCTTCCTGAACCACGCCTGGCACGCCGCGAGCAGCTCGGGGATCGTGGTGTACTCCGCCCACGGGATGAGCTCGCGCCGGAGCTCGTCGTTGGGCGCGTGCAGGCTCAGGGCCAGCGTCACCGGCAGCTCGAGCTGCTCGGCGAGCCTTTCGATCGCCCGCGGCAGGCCGACCGTGGAGATCGTGATGCGCCGGGCGGAGATGTGGAAGCCCCAAGGGGCCGCGATCGTGCGCACCGCGTGCACGACGTTGGACAGGTTCGCCAGCGGCTCGCCCATGCCCATGAAGACGATGTTGGTTATGGAAGGGGTGGAGCGACGGAGCGACGGAGCGACGGAGGGGAGACCGGCGGTGGCGGCTTGCGGCTCCCCTTCGTCGCTCCGTCGCTCCGTCGCCCCGTCGCTCTGCCTCCGCAGCATGTCATTCAGCAGCCACACCTGCTCGACGATGCGTCCGGCGGTGAGATTCGCATCGAGCCCGCCGAGCCCCGACGCGCAGAACCGGCAGCCGACGGGGCACCCCACCTGCGACGAGATGCACGCCGTCCGCCGGATCTTGGTCGGATCCTCGCTCGGAATCATGACGCACTCGGTCTGGCGGTCCGTGTGAGTGCTGAGCGCTGAGTGCTGAGCGCCGAGTGAAGGATGCAGCGGGAGGGGCAGGTCTCCGCCCGAGCTTCCGGCCCCTGCCTCGCTGTCTCGCTGCCTCGCTGTCTCGCTGGAGTCTTGCCACTCCACCAGCAGCTTCTGCGTGCCGTCCGTCGCGAGCTGGTGGCGCAGCACCCCGCCCGAGAGGAAGGTCATCTCCGCCGCGAGCATGTCGCGCTCGCGCTTCGCCAGATTCGTCATGAGCGCCGGATCGGCGATCCCCTTGCGGTACACCCAGTCGAGGACCTGCGCGGCGCGGAACGACGGAAGCCCGCGCTCGGCGAACCAGGCGCGAAGGCTGTCGGGGGTGTGCTGGAAGAGGTGGTGGCGGGGGGCTCGCACACAAGAGTGTACGCGCCGCGCTTCACGGCTCGGTCAGGCTCGCCTCCACCGGCCCCTTCTCCCGGAAGCCCGCGAACGTGGAGTGACCCCAACGCCCCGACCCGTCCGCGTCGCTCATCATGGTGAACTCGAGCGTGACGTTGTTGTCGGCGTAGGCGGGGTGCAGGTCGATCGAGATCCGCCCCGCGTCACCGCGCCTGGCCTCATAGGCGCCAGCGCGACGCCCGTCGTCGAACCCGCTGGCCACGAGCATGAGCGTGGGAGCGCCCTCGGGCTGCGTCCACGCGCCCCCGAACTCGCCCGCGCTCCGCCAGCCCTCCGGCAGGCCGAGATCGACCGTCGTTTGCCTGACCTCGGCCTCGGGAGTGGTGTTGGAGAGCACGAGGCGCAGGGCCGTGGCCTCGGGCGCATCCTTCGCTCCGGCACGCCCGTCGCGATCGCCGCCCCCCGAGCACGAAACGAGGGCGCCGGCCATGAGCGGCATGAGCAGTGCGGCGATGGGCGAGTTCCTCATGCGCTGGCTCCGTCGCGCCGGCCCTCGATGGTGAGCGGCACGGCGCCGTACGAGCTTTCGGTCACGACCGGCTTGTGCACGCGGATCCGCCGGTCCGCGTCCGCGACGCCGCGGTCCTTCATCATCCGCCGCAGATTCCCGGGAAGGGCGAACTCCATGTCCTCGTCGAAGATGTCGCGGCTCTCGATCGTGGCCCCATACCTCGCCGCCAGCTCGCGGCAGACGCCCGCGACCAGATCCTCCGGGGCCGAAGCGCCGGCGGTGACGAGGACGGTGAAGCCCCCCTTGTCGGGTGGGAACCACTCGTCCCGGAGACCCCCCGCATCGTCGATCAGCCGCGCGGGAGTGCCCACGTTCTGGGCGATCTCCGTGAGCCGCACCGAGTTCGACGAGTTCTTGCTCCCGATCACGAGCACCAGGTCCGCCTCGGGCGCCAGCGCCCGAACGGCCTGCTGCCGGTTCGTCGTCGCGTAGCAGATGTCCTCGCTCGGCGGGCTCTTGATGCCGGGGAACGCCGCCCTGAGCGCCTCGATGATCACCGCGGCGTCGTCGGTCGAGAGCGTCGTCTGCGTGAGGTAGACGAGCCTTTCGGGGTCGCGGATGGTGAGGCGCGGGATATCCGCCGCGGACTCGACCACCTGGGTCGCCTCCGGCGCCTCGCCCGTCGTTCCGATCACCTCCTGGTGGTTGCGGTGGCCGACGAGCAGGATCTGGTATCCCTGCCGCGCGTACCGGACCGCCTCCGAGTGCACCTTGGTCACCAGCGGGCACGTTGCGTCGATCGCCTGCAAGCCCCGCTCCGCCGCCCGCTTCCGCACCGCCGGGGGGATGCCGTGGGCGGAGAAGACCAGGATCGCCCCCGGCGGCGGCTCCTCCACGTTCTCGACGAACACCACGCCCCGTCCCTTGAACCGGCCCACCACGTGCCGGTTGTGGACGATCTCGTGGTAGACGTAGATCGTCTCGCCCGGGAAAAGGTCGAGCACCTGGTCCACCACGTCGATCGCCATCCGGACGCCGGCGCAGAAGCCGCGGGGATTGGTGAGAATGATCCGCATCCGTGCCGGATGGTAGGAAGAATCACTGTGCGTGGGTGAGTCGCCACGCGGGTGACACCGGTCAGCGGAGGCTTTGCGGAGCGGCCCGGTGCGGCGTGGCAGCGGCCCGGAAGACTGGAGGTATCGATGTCGAGGCTGATGTTGCCCATCATCGCGGTCGTCCTGGTCGGCCTCGCCGTCGGCGGCGTCGGGCTGGGCATCTGGGCGCTCGTCGAGAAGGAGGAGGCCCGCCCGGCAGAGAAGGCGACGAGTGCCGCGCCGGAGGAGGAGCCCGATTCCTCTGGCTCTAGATCCGCCCCGGCTGCCGCGGAGACCTCCCCCGAGTCCCTCATCCGCTTCGGGATCACCGAGCCCCCGGCCAAGCCCGACGGCGCCATCCGCCTCGCGACCTACAACGTCGCCAACCTCTTCGACGGCGTGGACGACCCCTCGCTCTCCGGTCCCAACGAAGACATCGACGATGAGAAGCCCGAGGCCCAGCTCGCCGCCCTCGCCGACACCATCCGCCGGCTCGACGCCGACATCCTCGCGCTCCAGGAGATCGAGTCCGAGCAGGTCATCACCGCCTTCCGCGGCGAGTACCTGGCCGACGCCGGCTACGCCCACCTCGCCTCGATCGACGCGGGCGACGAGCGCGGCATCGAGCAGGCCGTGCTCAGCCGCTTCCCGATCACCAGCGTCGAGAACTGGCCCGGGCGCGAGCTCGGCGGCGTGCACCCCGAAGAGTGGGGGGACGACGAGAACTACAACGCCGGCGAGCCGATCGCGTTCCACCGCTCGCCGCTGCGCGTGCGCGTCGAGATCCCCACCCAGACCGGCGCCGGGTCGTACGAGCTCACGCTCTACGTCGTGCACGCCAAGAGCGGCGGGCCCGGCGAATACTGGCGGCAGGCTGAGGCGTCCGGCCTCGTGCCGATCGTTCGCGAGCAGCTCGCGTCGGATCCGCACGCCAACATCGCGATCCTGGGCGACTTCAACGCCTTCCTGACCGATGGCAGCGCGCAGACCATCGTCGCCGCCGGCTTCACCGACGCGCTCGCCGACGTCTACGAGCGGGGCCCGCGCTTTGTCACGCACGAATCCGGCCGGCGCATCGACCACATCCTCGTGAACGCGAATCTCGGCGCGGATCTCGCCCACGCAACCGGCTTCGTGCTCGGCACGCCAGCGCTGCCCGAGGGGATGGACTGGCGCGAGGAGTGGTGCCCGGAGGGGTACGCGAGCGACCACTACCCCGTCGCCGTGGATTTCCGTCCAGCCGAATAACGCGGCACGGCTGTCTCAAGCGTGCGGCGGGCTTGCTCCGCGGCAGGCCGCCCAGGCGGCGGGACCCCGCGGAGGCCGCGAAGGCCCTCGCGGAACGCGGCTCCGGGTGACGACGCGGGCGGAGCCCTCTGCCCCGTTGCACAAACTGTTGATTCGCAGGGACTTGCGCCGGGTGCGCGAGCGTGGATTGTCAACGTCTCGTGAAGAGCGGATCCGGCCTGTCGAAAGCCTGCTGTTCGGGTATAGTGTTTCGCGTCTGTTCGGCGCATCGTCGCCATCGGGGGATGACTGGGAGCCGTGATGGAGCGTCCGAGGGTGTGGCAGATCGTCCTCTTTGCCGTCGCCGCGATCGCCGTGGCGGTCTCGGCGTACTTCACGCTTTTCAGAGACGGGCTCGACCTGCCCCACAAGCTCGTCCTTGTGGACGTGCAGACGGGGGACCTCTACTCGATCGATCCGAGCGGGAAGACGATCCCGATCCCCGCGCGGAGCCCCGTCTCCGGCGAGGAGACGCTCTACCCGGTCGCGAGGGATGAGGGCGGAGCGTGGGTGCTCGACGCGCGGTCGCTCGACGAGGTCCTCGCTTTCGGCGACCGGATCGCGGGCACGATCGACAGCGAGACGGGGCGTGTCGTCGGGGAGTCCAAGCGCGTGAGAACGATCACGCCGCGGGATCTCCGGAAGAGGAACTGAGAGCATGGTCCGCCGCGGGCGGGGGAGGGCATGATGCAGCGAAGCGATCGGGTCCGGACGCGCGAGGCTTTCACGCTGATCGAACTGCTCGTCGTCGTGGCGATCATCGCGCTCCTGATAAGCATCCTCCTGCCCTCGCTCGGCAAGGCGAGAGAGGCGGCCCGCTCCCTCGTCTGCGCCACGGGCGAGCGCTCGCTGGCGCAGGGTCAATCCTACTACATGGGTGACAACGAGGGCTATATCGCCGGGCCGCACACGTCCACCTTCGCGTACGCGCTGCAGGTCGGACGCGGCGAGGTATCCATGCAGGATGTGTTCACGTTCGATACGTCGGCGACGACCCCGACGACCACCCACGACTGGATCAGCCCCTCCCTCGGCGATTCGCTGAGCCTCTCCGCGAACAGAGCGCAGCGCACCGCGCAGATCTTCAACCAGTACGGGTGCCCCTCCGCGCGAGTGACCAACGACGACATCTTCCCGAACGGCGGCGGGTACGCGGACAAGGACCAGTTCGAGGACCTCGGCCTGACCCAGGGCTTCACGCAGGTCAGTTACCTCGCGCCCGCGTCGTTCCTGCTGATGTCCAACCACCTGCGCAACCGGATCTTCCTCGACTACCTCCGCGGGAAGCCGCGCGTCGTGCTGGATGTCCAGATGTTCCCCGACGATCCGGGGGACGGGCAGGGCAAGCAGGTCACGAAGTTCCAGAACTACCGGCCCCGCGAGGATTTCGCCGGGCTCGAGCCCTCGAACAAGGTCTTGGTCGCCGACGGCACACGGTACTACGACTACACACGCAGCGTGCTGGACTTCGATGCCACCAACGCCAGCCGGTACTTCAGCTCGTTCGCCTCCAGCGGTCCGATCTTCCACGCGGCACGCGAGTACGGACGCGGGCTGAGCGAGGCGCGGGGCGGCGACACGCATATCCGGCTCAGCGCCCGGCACGACCTCTCGATCAACGTCGCGTATTGGGACGGGCATGTCGGGCGGATGTCCATGCAGGACGCCTGGAGAGATCCTGTCCCGTGGTATCCCGGGAGATCCATCTTCAACGGCGACAGCGCCACCCCCGAGTCGGTGGACTTCTTCGGCCGGGGCAGCGAGATCCCCTAGTCCCGCATCCGCCGCGCAGCTTCTCCGTCCGCGAGCCGGTCGCCGCTCCGACTCGGGCCGACCCAGCCACGCGCCGGTTCTCATAGACTTGCTTCGCAGTCGAGCACCGGTGCGCGACGAGGAGGATGAGCAATGGCCGGATCCGCTCTCGATTGGCTCGCCGCCCACGAGCCCGATTCCATCGCCCGTCTCCTCGACTGGCTCCGCATCCCCAGCGTCTCCACCGACCCCGCCTATAAGCCCGACGTCGCCCGCGCCGCCGAGTGGGCCGCCGTCCAGCTCCGCGAGTCCGGCCTCAAGGTCGAGGTCCTCCCCACCGGCGATCCGCCCGGCAGCGGCCACCCGGTCGTCCTCGCCGAGAGCCCCGGCGCGCCCGGCTACAAGGGCCCGCACGTCCTCTTCTACGGCCACTACGACGTGCAGCCCCCCGAGCCGCTCGACCTCTGGGAGAGCCCGCCCTTTGAGCCTGTCGTCAAGCCCGCGTCCGGCCAGATCGGCGAGCGCATCGTCGCCCGCGGCGCCGTGGACGACAAGGGCCAGGTCGCGACCTTCCTCGAAGCGCTCCGCGCCTGGAAGGAAGCGACCGGCGAGGTTGCCGGGGGCGTGCGCTTCACCGTGCTCCTCGAGGGCGAAGAGGAGTCCGGCTCGGTTAACCTCGAGCGCTTCGTCAAGCAGCACGCCAAGCGCCTCGGCGAGTGCGACGTCTGCCTCATCTCCGACACCGGCATGCTCGGGCGCGGCAAGCCCGCCATCACCTACGGCGTCCGTGGCCTCTCCTACACCGAAGTCATACTCCACGCCGCGGACCAGGACCTGCACTCGGGCATGTGGGGCGGCCGCTGCCCCAACCCCATCTCCGAGCTCGTCAAGGTCCTCGCCCAGCTCTGGGACAAGAACCGGCGCGTCACCATTCCCGGCTTCTACGCCGACGTGCGCGAGCTCACCCCTGCCGAGCGGGCCGAGTGGAAGAAGCTCGGGTTCGACCAGACCGACGCCCTCCGCAAGATCGGCCTGCCGCCCGAGGCCGATGTCGGCGAGGCCGGCTACACGCCCCTCGAGCGCGAATGGGCCCGCCCGACGGCCGAGCTCAACGGCATCGTCGGCGGCTACACCGGCAAGGGCGCCAAGACGGTGATCCCCTCGCACGCCAGCGCCAAGGTGAGCTTCCGCCTCGTCGCCGATCAGGACCCCGCGAAGATCACCGAGGCCTTCTTCGCCTGGTGCCGCGAGCGGACACCCCCCGGCTGCCGCTGGGAGTTCCTCGACCACAGCGGCGGGGCGCCCGCGACGGTCGCGACCGATTCGCCCGTCCTCGCCGCCGCCCGGCGCGCCCTCAAGGCCGCGAGCGGCGCCGACGCCGCCCTCATCAAGACCGGCGGCTCGATCCCCGTCGCCGGCATGCTCAAGCAGCAGCTCGGCCTCGAGACCATATTCATGGGCTTCGGGCTCGACGACGACCGCGTCCACTCGCCCAACGAGAAGTTCGAGCTCGACTGCTTCCGGCTCGGAGCCCGGGCCCACGCCCTCCTCATCGGCGAACTGCGCTCGATGGTGCGTGCGTAGAGGGAGTCAGGCCGCCTCGGCCCGCTCGGCATGGCCGGGTGTCGTTCCCGCGTCGCGCGCGCTCGCTCCGGGCATGCGCTCGCCCGCGCCGGGCCTCGTTTCGGTCCGCAAGTCCGTCACCTGCCGGTTGTACTCATGACGCAGGGCGTGCGCCCTGAGCTGCAGGAAATGGACGTCCAGCGTCCGGGCCGCCTCAGCGGCGAGGATCTTCGCCGCCCCGACGGCGAACGCGAGAATGCCGATGCCGACAACCAGCAGAACGGGCTCCGAGAGGACCATGCGCCCAGCATCGGCCCGGCACGCTCTCCCCTTGAGGCCATTACAATGGACCACGATGTTCGGCCGCCACCGGGGGACACCGCCTTTCCTGCGGCTCGCATTCCTGGCGTTGCTGGTGGTCCCCTGCGCCCTGGGGGCCCAGGTCGACCTCCTCTCGCCCCAGGGGCAGGCCGGCGCGGACGCCGGCGGCGAGATCGGGATCACCGTCGAGAGCGTCGGCCTCAACAACATGGCCCGGCCCGGCGACTGGACGGGCATCCGCCTTCGCCTCGTGGACCACGGTGAGCGCCAGCGTGAGGTGCTCGTCCGCGTCTCG
>DASRXL010000222.1:0-25855 GCA_035654175.1 Phycisphaerales bacterium | reverse complement strand
AACGTCGCTCGACGAGGCGTACCGCTCCGGCGAGCTGCGCCGCCTGATCGACCGCATCAGCCCGCCCGGCGAGCCGGGCCCCGACCTGGTGCCCCTCGCCCGCGAGGTGCCGGTCATCAATAAGGTGGCCGCGGGCTACCCGCGCGAGTTCACCGACCTGGGCTACCCCGTCGGCGTCGCCGACGAGTACGTCCGCTGCCCGGACCTGGCCGACCCCGACGCCTTCGCCGCGCGCGTCGTGGGCGACTCGATGACTCCCGAGTATCGCGAGGGCGACATCGTGATCTTCTCGCCGGCGCGGGACGTCAAGAGCGGGTCGGACTGCTTCGCGCGGCTCTGGCCCAACGACGAGACGACCTTCAAGCGCGCGTTCTTCGAGCGCGGCCCCGGCGAGGAGGAGCTGATCCGGCTCCAGCCGCTCAACCCGGCATACCCGCCGCGGACGCTCCCGCGCGAGGAGGTGGTGGGGTTGTTCGCGGCGGTGAGCGTGATGCGGGCGATTGGTTGATGCACATTGCTGACCGGCCGGCCGGTCAGCATCCTGCCACCCACTCATTCAGAAACGCGATCAGGTCTCGCGAGTCGATCAGGCCGTTTCCGTCCCACTCCGCGACAAGTTCGTGATTACTCCAGGCGATGAGGAACGAGACGAAATCAACATAATCCACCGTGCCGTCGTTGCTGACGTCAGGAGCGCACGCGTTAAACAAGTACGCGGCGGGGTCCGCCGGGGCGCCCACAACCGCCACGCCGCCGCGTAGCGCGAGGCTTCGCGAGAAACGGTCGCCGTTGCTCGGGCAGCGGCTGGCAAGAAACTTCCGGCGGAGATTGCCTGTTGCCAGATCGAAGGAGTAGAAGGCGCCGCATTGCGCAAGGTTCCGGTCGTCGCCTGGCGCGCCGACGTAGGCGACCCGTTCGTTGAGCGCGACCGTCGTGCCGAAGTAGTCGAGGGGAGAAGCATCTGGAGGAAGCGCGAGCTCCACAAGCATGTCGCCGGACGTGACGTCGAAGATGAACGCGCCGCCGGGGCTGTCGCCCTGTCCCTCGTCGCTTGAGGCGCCGATGATCGCTCTGCCTGCCCGCAGGTCCACCGAGATCCCGAAGTGAAGCGCACTATGCGGCGGGAGCAGCCTGTGAAGCTGTATGGGATTGGACGGATCGGAGACATCGAACAGCAAGGCCTCGCCCGCCGAAGAGAGGCCGGATCCGGGTGCCCCGACGAGCAGTAGATCACCGTCAAGAGCGAGGAACGCGCCGAAACGGCTTTCTGCTCCCGCCGAGAGCTGCGACACCTTTGCGGGCGTGGCCGGGTCTGCAATGTCGTAGACGTATACCGCGCCGCCCCCGGGGCGAAGAGCGCCGATGACGGCGATACGCCCGTCGGTCGCGACCGACGAGCCGTAGAAGGTGCCGCCGGAGATCTGCTCCGGGAGCAGCTTCGAGAGCTGGTCGCCGGTTGCGACGCTGAAGAGATAGGCCGATCCCGTATCCCCAAACCCGCCTTCGTCGCGGCTGGGGGCGCCCGCAAGGACGATCCCGCCCGCGATGGCTACGGATGCTCCGAGCCTGTCGCCGGCATTATTGTCATCCTTCACGAGCTTCGCGATCTGGAACGGTGTGCGAGGATCCGCGATATCGAACACGAACGCGCCTCCCCCGAGGCTGGAGCGAGGAGCTCCCACGACGGCAAAGTCTCCGTCGAGCGCGACAGAGGCGCCGAACTCGAACGCGCCGCCCTCCTTCGGCTCTAGCGCAGACCACTCGTACTGCGAGGCTGCACGGGTGCACAAGGTGGCGAGACCCACAACCACAGTGGCGAGCTTCGAATTCAATCACCATCCTCCGCGTCGTGCGAGCGTGCTCAACAGCCCATGGTCCAGTCGTGCAGGAACGCGAGAAAGTCTCGCGTGTCGATCCGGTCATCTCCGTTCCACTCCGCCCGTGCATCGGCCTCGCCCCACAACACCAGGTAGACAAGGAAGTCGACACTGTCGGCCTCGCCGTCGCCGGTGAGGTCAGCACGGCACGGCGCGAGCGTGAAGAGGTACGCGGCTCCAGCTTGGTCACCGTTGTCGTCATCTGCCCTCGCTCCAGCGATCAGGAGCGTGCCGGCGAGGCCGATGGAATTGCCCAGGAAATCCGCGTCCCCCGCATCGCTCGCGAGGAGCTTTGCGGTCTGCTCCCCGGTCGCGGCATCGACGAGGTGCACCGCCCCGCGACGCTGGACACCGTACGTATGCTCGTTGGCGCCGATCCCGACAATGCCGCCGAGGGCGCCCACGCTAATCCCGAAGTTCTCGAACGGGCCGTCCCGGGGCAAGAGCTTCACCATCTGCACCGGCCGGGCGGGGTCCGACACGTCGAACAGGTAGACCGATTCCTCGGCGTGCATCTCGGAGGTGATGACCGCCCGTGCGCCGCTGATGGCGACCTCGTTTCCGAAGCTGCCCCACTGGCGCGGGTCGCTCGGAGTGATCTTGCTGAGCTGGACCCCGGTTGAGAGGTCGAAGAGGTAGGCGGAGCCCGCGTTGAGCATCGACCCGTCGTCGTCCAGCGGCGCTCCGATGAGGGCGATCCCGTCCGAGGATGCCACGGCGGAGCCGAATCCGTCCGACTCGCCCGCGTCGTCCGCGCGGAGCTTGCCGAGCAGCGCAGGACGGCGCGGGTCCGTGATGTCGAACACGTGCACGGCGCCCGAGAACTCCCCCGGACCGTCCTCGCCGGGCACGCCAACCAGCGCCCTCGCGCCGGCGATCGCTATCCCTGCTCCGAAGAGGTCGCGGAACTGGCCGTCGGCGGACTCCAGCTTCGCGAACTGCTCCCCTGTAACGGCGTCGAAAAGATACGCGGAGCCGTAGAAATCGAACCCGTCCCGCAGCCCGTTCGCGGCGACCAGGACGATCCGACCGCTGATCGCTACCTGTTCGCCGAAGGAATCCTCAGGCACCGCGTCGGTAGGGAGGAGCTTGACGATCTGCGTCGGGTTCTCCGGATCCGATACGTCGAACGTGTACGCGGCGCCCGCATTCGATCCGTTGTCGTCGTCTCCGGGTGCGCCGATCACGACGATGTCGCCGTGGATCGCAACTGCCTGCCCGAATATGTCCCCGGCTTCGCCGTCGTTCGGAAGGAGCTTGGCGAGCTCATACTGCTGCGCGGCGGCGGCGGCAGCGACGAGCGGGGCGACCCAGCTCGTGAGAAGAGAATGACGCTTCATGCTCCGCTCCCCGCGTGACAGCGTGCTAGCAACACCATACGGCGACTCTGGCCGGAGACCAATCGCTTTTGGACAATTCCCTGGGAGAACGCAGATGCGCTGGCGCAGTGGAGCGTGCGCCAGGCTCGGCGCCGCGCTCTTGCCATTGACCGCGCGTCTCCGCCTCTACGCGCCTTCCGCCGCGTCGCTCGCTTCGCCGCGATCAAGAGCAGGGCGGACGCCCCAGCGATCGAGATCTCGATCTCTCCGGCTACGGAGATCGACGTGTACGGGGCGGTCGTGGAGTCGTCGAGGTAAACGTCGGATTGATACACGAGCGTGCCCACGACGGCGATGCCGGGCGTGTAGTCGGTTCAGGCGAGCGCCTGGATCGTGGCGGGCCGGGAGCTCGCCAGGGCCTTGATGTCAACGTCTCCGCTGCGAGCGCCGGCGCGAAGCGGTGGTGGCGCTCTTCGCGGGCGAGCGCGAGGCGGTGCTGCGATGCGCGGAAATGAGCGCACCCCTCAGCACCCTCCCGCCCACTCATTGAGGAACGCCGTCACGTCCGCCGTATTCACGGCGCCGTCACCATTCCAGTCCGCACCCGCGTCGGCCGAGGCCCAGAGGCGGAGGAAGGCGATCACGTCGCGGCTGTCCGCGGCCCCGTCGCCGGTGAGGTCGGGCGCGCACCCGCCGGCGTCGAACAGGTAGGCCGAGCCGGGGCCGCGCCCGTCGCCGCCGGCGCGGGCCGCCCCGATGAGCGCCGCGCCCCTGTGGAGCGCGACGGCCGTCCCGAAATCGTCGTAGGGGGCGCCGTCGCCGGGCAGGAGCTTGGCGAGCTGCGCGCCCGTCGGCACGTCGAAGAGGTACGCCGCGCCGGAGGCGAGGCCGTTGGCATCGTCGTCGATCACACCGACGAGGGCGGTGGCGCCGTCGAGCGCGACGGTGAGCCCGAAGTGGTGTGCCGGCCCGCCGTCGGCCGCGAGGAGCTTGCCGGTCTGCACGGGCTGCGCGGGATCGGACACGTCGAGCACGTAGACCGAGCCGGAGCCCGGGCCGAGATCGTCGTCGCCGGCGGCGCCGAGGAGCGCCGTGCCGCCGCGCACCGCGACCGAGCGGCCGACCTGCGCCCACTCGACGCCGTCGGCGGGCAGGATCTTGGAGGTCTGCACCGGGCTCGCGGGGTCGGAGATGTCGAAGAGGTACGCCGAGCCGGAGAACGGCCCGTTCTCGGTGTCGGAGGGCGCGCCGATCAGGACCGTATCGCCGCTGACGGCGACCGCGTAGCCGAACAGCTCGCCGTAGCCGCCGTCGGCGGGCAGGAGCTTGGCCAGCTGCACGGGGTTGGCCGGGTCAGAGACGTCGAAGAGGTACGCCGAGCCGGAGGAGGTCCCGAACTCGTCGGTGTATGGCGATCCGACGAGCAGCACCGACCCCTCGATCGCCACGGCCAGCCCGAAGCCGTTGCGCGCCTCGGCGTCGGCCGGGAGCACGCGGGCGAGCTGTGCGCCCGTCGTCGTGTCGAACAGGTAGACCGAGCCGGAGCTCTGGCTGTCCTCGCCGGTCGCGCCGATCGCGCCGATGCCGCCGGTGAGCGCCACGGAGTAGCCGAAGTTCGCGTCGGCGAAGCCGTCGGCGGGCAGGAGCTTGGCCACCTCGACCGGGTTTGCGGGATCGGAGATGTCGATGAGGTAGGCCGAGCCGGAGGTGGCGCCCATGTCGTCGTCGCGGTGGGCGCCGACGAGGCCCCTCTCACCCAGCACCGCGACCGCGCAGCCGAACCGGTCGCCGCCGGCCCCGTCGTCGGCCGCCAGCCTGGCGAGCTGCTGTGCTCCGGCCCCGCCCGCCGCGACTGTGATCGCGAGGAGACCCATCGACGAGATCGCACGAATACTCATTGGAGCTCCCTTTCCGCACCGGGTTTGAAGCGGCCGCTGCCCGAATGGGCCAAGAGCGCCGAGTGGCGCCCGCGCCATGGTAACGATCGGGACACCGGGTGCAACCCCGTTGCCGGGAATCGCCCGACCCCTCGCCGCCCGGCCGATCCTGGGGCGTCAGGCCCCCGGCAACCCCCGCGTGGCCGGGTGCGTAGCGATCAGCGGGGCCGGCCGCCCTCTCGACACCCCGTGCGGACACCCGCCGCCGGGGCTCCCGCCCCGGAGGGGCACGCCCGGGCGCACCTTGCTAGCATGGGAGGCTCGGGCCCCCCAGACCGTCTGTAGGGAAGGATTTGCCATGGCGAAGATGTTCTACACCCTCGAGGAAGCCGCCGAACGCCTCGGCCGCAGCGCAAGCGAGGTCCAGCAGATGGCCTCCTCCGGCCAGCTCCAGGAGTTCCGCGACCGCGACCGCCTGATGTTCAAGAAGGAGCAGGTGGACCTGCTCGCCGGCGGCGGGGACGACGACGCCCTCCGCCTCGGCGACGACCTCGAGCCCCTCAGCCTCTCCTCCTCCGGCTCCGGCAGCGCCATCGGGATCGATACCGGCGGCGGCAGCCGCGAAGCGACCGGCATCAGCATCTTCGACCCCGACGAGACCGAGACCGCCGACCCCTCGGCCCAGACGCAGGTCACCAGCGGCGGGATGGACGCGGGCTTCGAGCTCGACTCGGCCAGCTCCGGCTCCGGCCTGCTCGACCTCACGAAGGAGGCCGACGACACCTCCCTCGGGGCCGACCTCCTCGACGACGTCTACGGCCAGGACACCATGGGCGCCACCTCGCCCGCCGGCGAGAGCGGCATCCTCGACACCCCGGCCGCCCTCTTCGAGGGGGCCGAGGGCGAGGCCGACGCCGCCACCACCACCACGGTGGTCACGCCCGTGGTGATGGAGGCGTACGACGGCACGTGGTCCGGCATCGGCGGCGGGCTGGCCCTGGGCATGAGCCTGTGCCTCGCCGCGGCGATCGCGGTCGTGCTCTTCGCCATGACCGGCTCGCTCGCCCCGGTGCAGAACGTGCTCACCCAGCAGTTCTGGATCGTGGTCGGGGCGCTCGCGGGCGTCTGTGTGCTCTTCGCGATCATCGGGATGGTGCTGGGCAAGCGCGCCTGAGCGGGCGGATCAACTCGAAACGCACGCGGGCCGCCCGACTCCACGGGCGGCCTGCTCTTTTTCCGGGCCTCGGCGCGGCGCTGCCAGGCGCGTGCGGGGAATCACCCGCCGGCCGGGCTCGGCCGGAGCGAGTATGCCCCCGGCGCGATCGCCAGCGCGCCGAGCAGCGCCGAGCGCGCGTAGAGCACGCGGGGCTCAGCCTCGTGCCGGATGGTGCACTGCACCACGCCCTCGATGTCGATGTGCTCGAACTCGCCGTCCCGCGTCCAGCGCACCGGCTGGGTGCGCGGGTCTGAGAGAGACCGGCGCCCGCCCGCGCCGGTGAGCGCCTCCACCAGCACCTCCGCCTGCGCCCCGCCCGCGGCCCGCTCCAGCCGGACCGCCACCGCCACGACCCGCTCCCCGATCGCGCACCGCTCCGCCAGCGCGCCCCCGGCCCGGGCGGAGATGTCCCACACCAACTCCACGCACTCCCGCGCCCCATCGGCCTGGCCGAGCCACACGCGCACGGGCTGACCCGCGGTCCTGGTCACTGCTCGCCGGCCTTGCCCAGGATGTCCGCCGCCGCTTGCAGCCCCTCGCCCGCGGGGCTGATGAAGCGCTGCCCGAACGTCTGCACCACCTGGAAGAAGGTCAGGAGCTGATCCAGCCGCTCGTTGTGCTCGTCGGCCGGGCCGCGCATGCCGCCGGTCATGTCGCGGATCTCGTAGAGCGAGGCCAGCAGCGGATCGACCTCCCGCTTCATCCGCTCGCGCACGATCGCCCGGAAGAGCGTCCACACGTCCTGCTCGGCGACGAAGTACTCTTTCCGGTCGCCCCGCTTGTGCGCCCGCCCGATCACGCCCCAGTCGAGCAGCGCCCGCAGCGACATCGACGCCGACCCTCGCGAGATCTGCAGCCGGTCCATCACGTCGTCGGTGCACAGCGCCTCGCCGGTGATATAGAGGAGCGCGTGAACCTCCGCCATCGTGCGGCTGATCCCCCACGCCGACCCCATCTGGCCCCACGTCGCGACGAAGCGGTCCTGGGCCTCGCGGAGAGCGTCGGGCTGGGGGCGGCTGCCGGCCATCCGGGAAGTATGGTCCCGCCCGGATCAGGAATCAATGGTTCTTTCAGGAATCATTGAAAGCCCAGCGCGAGACCCCTCGCGCTCCTCCGGCGCGAGCCCCTCGGGCTAGAGAAGCACATCCGCGATCCCCGCCGCCCCGAGCACGCAGCTCACCACGCCGTTCAGCGTGAAGAACGCCAGGTCGAGCCCCGCGAGCCCGCGGCGGACGAGCACCGCGTGCTCAGTCACGAGCAGAACAACGGTCGCCGCGAGAGCGCCCCCGAAGAGGACGCCGAAACGAGGCTCGCTCCCCCACGCCAGCGCAAGGCACGTCACCGCACCCACGTGCAGCCCGCGGCTCACCCACGCCGCGCCCCGCGCGCCCAGCCCCGCCGGGATGCTCGCGAGCCCGGCCTCCCGATCAAAGTCGAGGTCCTGCAGCGAGTAGATCACGTCAAAGCCCGCGACCCAGCACACGACCATGCCCGCCAGCCACCAGAGCGCGGGCGTGTCGGCGAGCGCCGCCGGGTTCACCGCGATCGCGGCGCACAGCGGCGACGCCCCCAGCGCCCCGCCCAGGAAGAGGTGGCACAGCGCCGTGAACCGCTTGGTGAAGGAGTAGAACGCGATCCACGCCAGCGCCGACACCGAAAGCAGCGCCGGCCACCAGTTGCCGAACCCCACGCCGAAACCCGCCGCGCACGCGACGAACGCCCCCGCGGCGACCGCCGCCGCGCCCCAGCCCTGGCGCACGGTGAGCCGCCCGCTGGGCAGGGCCCGGCGCGCCGTCCGCGGGTTCGCCGCGTCGAACTCCCGGTCCGCCAGCCGGTTGACGAGCATGGCCCACGTCCGGGCGCTCACCATGCACAGCACGACCAGCAGCAGCTTCGCCGCGAGCCCCCCCGCGCCCTCCCCCGCCTCGCGCGCCAGGAACACCGCCAAGAGCGCGAAGGGCAGGGCGAACACCGAGTGAGCGATCTTGATGTCCGCCGCGACCGCGCTCGCGGCGGCGAAGAGCCCCTGACCCCCCGCGGCCGTCAGGGGGGAGTTCGCGTCCGCGCGGATCCCGGGCGTCTCGATCGTCATGACGCAGAGCGTATTCCGGACGGCCCCCCCGCCCGCGGCTCGCGCGGCCCCGCCGCGCGTCCGAGAATGGAGGGGCCGTGCCGGCGCAAAAAGCAGAAGGGTCTCGGCGCCCCTCGCGTTGCCGAGACCCTCCCGCCGGAGACCGAAATGAAGCTGCACCTCTATACGGAGCCGGCGCGCAGGGGTTCCTCGCGACATTCACGCATCGATGAAAGACCCGGGGCGGACGCCCCGACCGGCGCGCCGGCCGCCAAGCCGCGCCCTGGGGCGCGCCCGGCGCTCAGCAGCCCGCGTTCCACGCGTTCAGGAACCCGATCGCGTCCTGAGAGTTGGTCAGGCCGTCGCCGTTCATGTCCGCCGAAGCCTCGCCCCCGCTCCACGCGTTGAGGAACGCGATCACGTCCAGCGTGCTCACGAGCCCGTCGCGGTTGAAGTCCGCGGCACACCCGCAGTCGTACTCGCTCACGCGGAAGTCGTCGAGCGCGGCCTCGACGATCGAGCCCGCCCCCGCGTCCTCCGCGATGAACCGGACCTGCACCGTCGCGTTCGGCGCGACGAACTCGGCGACGTGGAACTCGTGGAGCCGCCAGCCGACGGTCGCGTCCTCGCCCGAGGGGCCCAACCTCTCGACGTTCACCCACGCGCCGCCGTCGGTGATGCCGACCTTGAACACGTCGTTCTGCGGGTCGCCGCCCATCTCGTTGGAGTACCAGCGCCAGTAGCTGATCATCGGATCGCGCATCGCCGAAAGGTCGAGCACCGGGCTCATGAGCGTCGTCTTCCCCCCGTCCACGTCGTGATCGCCGAGCTCCCCGCCCCTGCCGTCGGTGACCCAGCACGCAAAGCCGCTCGCGGTCACGTCGTCCTCCGGCTGCGCGGCGGTGCCGGCGGGGTTCATCCGCGTCCACACGCCCGTCTCCGCGGTGTCGCCCGGAACGCCGGCGGTCCACCCGCCGTCGACCTCGAAGGTGTGCAGCGACCGCTCCGCCACGCCCACGACCGCCAGCGCCTCCCACGCGTCCCCCGGAGCGCCCCGCGGGCTGTACGCCGTTCCACCCTCCGTCGTCGCCGCCGTCAGGTAGTAGCGCACGACGCTCCCGCACTCGAACGCGGGGAAGATGATCAGGTACGCGTCGTCCCGCACGTGCACAAGCTCGATCGCCTCGAACCCCGAGCCGTCGTCGAACCACAGCATGGGCCGGCCGTCGAGCTCGGCGTCGTTGGTGGAGAGGAGGACCTCCGCGGCCGTGCCGCCGCGCGGATCGATCGTGTCGGGCCGGCCGGCCGGATACTCGAACATCACCGGCGGATCCCCGGCCAGGAGCAGCGACGCCCGAATGTCGATGCGTCCGTAGCCGAACTGCTCGTCGGCCCCGGACGCCCCGAGATCGAGGCACCCGAGCTTCAGCGCCTGCTCGACCTCGTCCGGCGCCAGGCCCGGGTTGTGCGACCAGATCAGCGCGATGAGCCCGGCAACCAGCGGCGCGGAGAAGCTTGTGCCTGTCGCGCCCGTGTAGGCGCTCCCGGTCGTCGTCGTGTACACCTCCACGCCCGGAGCCAAGAGATCCACCGACGGGCCGTACGCGCTGAACGAAGGGCGCGCGTCGCCCATGTCCGTCGCCCCCACGCAGATCAGGTCGTCGGCGTCGCGATCGCCCCAATCCAGGCGCGCCCCGTCGTTGCCCGCGGCCCAGACCAGCAGCCCGCCCATGGCCTTGATCTGCGTCGCCGTCGCGCGGATCGCCGCGCTGTCCGCGCCCGAATAGCTCACGCTCGCGACCCTGTCCCCCGACTCCACCGCCGTCAGCGCCGCATGCAGAAGGATCGCCAGCGTCGTCCCGCCCGCCGAGTCGTCGCTCACGCGCAGCATACGGTGGCCCAGGTTCCAGCCCACGCCCGCGACGCCCGCGCCGTTGTCGCCGTTCGCGGCGGCGCAGCCCGTGGTCTGCGTCCCGTGCGGATGCACCGGGCCGATCCGCCCGCCCTCGCTCTCCCACAGGCGCGAGGTCGCGTTATACCCCTCGAGCCGGTGCAGCGCAAGGTCGGGGTGGCCCGTCTGCACGCCCGTGTCGCAGATGCCGACCGAGACGAACGCCCCGCCGGTCTCGATGTCCCATCCGGCGCACGAACCCAGGTGCACGGCGTCGTGGTGCCATTGATCGCCAAAGCCCGGATCGTCCGGGCACTCCACCGGATAGAGGATCCAGTCCGGCTCGACGAACTCGAAGAGCCCGGTGGCCATCAGGCCCGCGATCGCGTCGCGCTCGGCCTCGCCCTCGGGCAGCGCGACCACGTAGTGGTCGACCAGCTCCTCGTGCCAAACCTCTTCGAACGGCGCCAGCGCCGCCCGCGCCCGCCTGCGCGCCTCGTGGACCTGCTCCGGGCCGAGCCCCCTCGCCCGCAGCGCGCTGGCCCGCATGGGCTTGGCGATCAACCGCCCCGACAGCTCCCTCAACCCCGGAACCTCTTGTAGCGGATGCACTTGTGCATTCGCGAGCGACCCCGCGCAGGCGACGACGGCGGCGATGCGTCCGTGCATGGGCTTCTCTCCTGCGCCTCGTGGCGCGGTGTCCAGATTCCCCAGCTTATCGGGAGCATCCCGCCCTCTCGAACACTTTCCTGAGGGCGGGGGGTCGCCGATCCCTGGCGCATCGCCCGATCCGGCCGCCCCGCGCCCGCCGCCGGGACGCGTGGCACGCCCCGACGCTCAGAAATCTCGGGAACCCCGGAGATCCCGCTCGCCCATTGCGCCGGCTCCGTTACACTCGGCCGGGACGCATCGCAGAGACCCCGGATTCCCGGCGTCGCCCGTGCCCGCTCCGGGCGCGAGGCGCGTTCGGGTCGCCCCGCCCGAGAGGAGACTTGTCGTATGAATCCCCGCAGCGTCGCCGCCGGCGTGCTGGTGTGCATGGGCGTTCCCGCGTTCGCGCAGCCGGCCTCACCCGTCTTCACGAAGGTCGTTGTCACCGGCGACGTGCTCGACGCGCTCGGGCCGGACTACACCTTCCAGGGCTACAACGCGGACCCCTCCGTCGACGCCGACGGCGCCGTGATCTTCAACGGACGTTTCGACGGCCCGGACGTGTTCGGCGATAACAACGGCGGGATCTTCCACGGGTCGGCCGGCGCCCTCTCGCTCGTCCTGCGCGCGCAGTCACAGGCCCCAGGGCTCCCGGAAGGGGTGCTCTACAACTCTCCGCAGTTCATCACCGCCCGCAGCGCGGGCGTCGTGATCTTCAACGCGCTCCTCACCGGCGACGTGGACGGCTCGAACGATCTCGCCGTGTTCCAGGGCGCCGTCCCGAGCCTCCGACCGATTGCCAGGACAAGCTGGGACGTGCCCGGCACGCAGGGGCAATACCGTCTGCTCCGTCACCGCCCGGTGCTGAACGCCTCGGGCCGGTTCGCGATCGTCGGAGACCTCAATCCCTACCACGACCACCGCGCCGTGCTCAGCGGCAGCGGGGATTCGCTCGAGCTGGTCGCCGAGACCGGCCAGCAGGCGCCGGGCTTCGCGCCGGGCGAGACGTACCGCGGCGGCATCAGGAGCCCGGTGCTCGCCGACACCGGGCGCCTCGCCTTCTTCGCCGCGACCTCCGACGGCTTCGGCGTGCTCGCCGGCCAGCCCGGGGCGGTCTCGGCGATCGTCAGGTATCTCGATCCGGCCCCCGGCATCGATGGGGGCGTGTTCACCACGCTCGGCTCGCCGTCGATCAGCCCCGCCGGACGGATCGCGTTCGAGGCCACCGTCGAGATCGGCGGCGAATCGGCGCCGACGGTCTGGCGCGAGACAGCCGACGGCGCCGGCATCGAGCCCGTCGTCGGCCTCGACACGGTCCTGCCTGGCATGGGCGATCAGGACCGGATCCGCAGCGTCTGGCGCGTCTCGATCGACGACGCGGGCGCCGTGGCGTTCGGGGCGCAGCTGCACCTGGGCGGGGACATCACGCCCAACAACGACTCCGGTCTCTGGGTGTTCTCGGACGGCTCGTACGAGACGATCATGCGCGAGGGCGAGCAGTACGCGTCGTTCCCCGCCGGCGTCCGGCCCGCGTTCTTCAACGGCAACCGGTACTCGGGCCTCAACGCCAGGCGCCAGATGGTGTGCGACGTCTTTCTCCAGGGCGACGGCGTCGATGAGTCAAACGACACCGCGCTGGTCGGCTGGGATCCCGACGCCGGCGTCGTCATGCTCCTGCGCGAGGGCGACGCCTTCGATGTGGGCGATGGAGACCCGCGGGTCGTGCAGTCCATCGACTTCACGAACTCCTTCTACTCCGGCAACTCGTACCAGGGCCAGTCCGGGACGGGCGGCTCGGCGACCGGCCTCAACGACGGCGGCGTGGTCGCCGTCGGGATCCGTTTCGCGGATGGAACCTCCGGGATCTTCACGACCGTCCTCGGCCCCTGCCGCCCGGACCTGACCGGAGACGGAACCCTCGATACCCGGGACGTCCTCGCCTTTCTCAACGCGTGGGCCCAGGACGACGCGCTCGCCGACTGGAACGGCGACGGCGCCGTCGACACCCGCGATTGCATCGCCTACTTGAACGAGTGGGCCGCCGGCTGCTGAACCCCGCAAGCGCGCCGGGGCGCGCGCGTCCGATCCAGATCGCGAGCGGCGGCGACGCCCGGGAGCGAGAGGTCCCGGCCCCCCGCGCCCGGCGGCCAAAGCAAGGGCCGGCCCCGCGGGACGCGTTCCCGCGGGGCCGGCCGAGTGAGGTCTCCTGCCGCGCCGCTCAGCAGCCGGCATTCCAGACATTCAGGAAGCAGATCACGTCGCGCGAGTCGATCACGCCGTTGCCGTCGCAGTCGGCCGTGCCGTCGCGTCCCGTCCAGGCGTTGAGGAAGGCGAGCACGTCGCGCGTGTCCACCGCCCCGTCGCCGTTGAAATCGGCGAGGCACGGGTCGCCCCCGCCGTCGGGCGCGATGAAGCGCAGCACCTTCGAGCAGCACTCGGTGAGGTCCTCGATGTGGATGCTCGCGCGGATGCTGTACTCCTCGCCCGGAACCAGGTTGCCCAGGGCGACGCTGACGGTGCCCGAGGTGGCTCCCGGCGGGAGGGTGGGCAGGTCGAAGTAGTCCGGGCTCAGGGTGAACGACCCGGCCGGCTCGGCCACGATGAACATGTGCTCGACCATGTCGGGCGTCATGTTCGTGACCTGGAACGACAGCGTGTAGTTCAGGAAGTCGCCGGTCGGCCCGGTGATCTCCACGTCCTCAAAGAGCAGGCACGAGCAGTCGGGCAGCTCCACGCACATGTCGTGCGCGCAGCACTCTTCGAGGAATTCGTCCGTGAGCGCCACGTGGAGCGGGTAGCAGTCGGCCCCGTCAACGCCGCAGAGCGTGACGGTCACCGGCTCCGAGGTTCCGCCGGGCGGCACGGGCGTATCCAGCGGGATCACGTGCTGCTCGATGTTGGGATCGGCGATCAGCACGTAGTGCACGGTCACGTCGGTCATATTGATGAAGCTGAACGTGACGTCCCAGCACCCGGTCCAGCCCTCGGGGCCGGGGATGCACGCGGCGGAGACCTCGTCGATCAGGCCGCAGGGCGAGAAGATGTTGCCGAAGTTGTACCCCTCCACCGCCTCGTTCTCGCCGAGGTCGACGGTGTGGCCCGCGCCCTCGGCGGGATAGGTCTGCACCCAGCCGCTCTGCTGCGTCTCGGTGACGGTGTACGTCCCGGCGTCCAGGTCGTTGAAGTAGTAATAGCCGTTGCTGTCGGTGGTGGTGCTGCTGCCGTCGGAGAGATTGATGGTCCAGCCCGCGAGCGCCGGCTCGCCGTCGCCCCACAGCCCGTCGCCGTTGAGGTCGTTCCACTTCTGGCCCGAGAGCGTGCTGCCGTTCGAGCAGCAGGTCGGGTCCACGGCGAGGGAGCCCGGAGCGCTGACCGTCACCACGGAGTCGAGCCCCATGGCCACGCTGCCGGTGTTCTCGACCCGGAACAGCAGGCAGTTCTCGCCGACCCGCAGCCGGGACTGGTCGGAGAACGTGATGAACGTGAGCGTGGGGTCGCTGAACCCATCGCCGGTGTGGATCGGCGTCGCGACGTTGGTGATCACGTCGTTGAGCGTCTCGTTGAGGAAGACGTGCAGAACGTCGTCCGCCCGCGCGCCGAGCGTGATCTCCACGTCCCGGAATCCCTCCTGAAGACAGAAGCACACCTCGAAGACGTAGTAGCCGTTGAGCAGCGCCTGCGAGGTCGTGTACGCCCCCAGCCACTGGGTGTCCGGGTCCGGGTTCGCCCACGCCGGGTGCTTCAGGATCGTCGCCGCGGGACGGGGCTCGCTGGTGCCTGGATCCGGGTCGTAGAGCACCCGGTAGTACGCGTCGAGGACGCCGATCGGGTAGGGCGCGCCGCCCCCGAGCCCGTCGTGCTCGAAGCCGGAGTTCAGCCGGATCGTGTCGCGGTCGCAATCGTCGATCGGATCGATGTCGCCCCGCGCCATGATGTAGGGATAGCCCTCGGTGCCGTCCGGGGCCGTGTAGGGCCCGCCGGGGACCACCGCCATGGCCAGCGGGATGAAGCCGCTCGGCCAGACCTGGAATGCTTCGTGGACGGAGCAGCTCCAGTTGGAGAGGGTCGCGTCCGTCAGCCCGCACGAGGCGAGCACGGGGTTCGTCGCGACGAGGTGCGCATCATTGAAGCAGCCGAGCTCGCCCGTGACCTCGAAGCACGGCGCCGTGCACGGCGAGCAGAGGCCGTCGAGCTCCGGGACGGGAACCGACGAGGGAACGCCGTAGGCGCAGGAGAGCGTGATGTACGCGCCCGTGAGCCCGGCCTGATCGACCGCGAACGCCACGCCGCAGTCGACCAGCTGCTGGCCCCCCTGCGCGTAGTGGAACGTGGGATCCGTCCCGATCAGGATCACGTTGCCCGTGACGGCGGGGCCCCACGTGCACGTGGTCGCCGCGACCACCGGATGGATCCCGCCGCACGTCGGATCGCCGATCACGATCGCGTCGTAATCCGCGAAGTCCGCCGTTGTCATCGTGGCCCACGTCGCCGCCGGGATGATGACCGGGATGCGCCCCGCGAGCACGCACGCCTGCGCCTCCACGCTGGCGATCCCGCCGCTCACCGACTCGTCCAGGATGGCGACCTCGCCGGGCGCCGCGAGCGCGCCCGCCGCGAGCGCTCCCGAGAGCATCACGAGCAGGCCCGCCCAGCCGGACCCACGACCCCGATTCCGTACCATGTCCGAGCTCCTCCGGGGCGCAGCGATATCCCCCGTCGGCGGCGGCCCCGCTGCGCCGCCGACGCGATCGCCCATGCGACAAGCACGTCGATGAAGCCCGGGACGCGAGTTCGGTCGCGCCGCGGGCCGCCGCGTCCCGACACGACCGGATCCCCGTCCGGCCGTGTCAGGGTCGCGGCGATCCCCTCCTCAGCACCCCGACGCCCACGCGTCGAGGAAGGCCAGCACGTCCAGCGTGTTCAGCACGCCGTCGTTGGTCAGGTCCGCGCGCCCGCTCCCGCCCGTATAGGCGTTCAGGAACGCGATGATGTCGATGATGTTCCGGTTCCCGTCGTCGTCCCAATCGCCCGGACACGGCGGCTCGCCCCCGAAGTAGCGCAGCGCCAGCGCCCACGCCTCCGCGCCGCACGCCGCGCCGGAAATCCGGCCGTTGTAGTCGTCCGCCATGACATGGATGCCGCCCCAGCGGCGCGAGATCCCCGCCTGGTCCGCGGCGTCGCGGTACGTCGCCCACTGGATCTCGACCGGCTCCGAAGGACCGTACTCGATGCTCCCATACTGACCCTGCGCGACGGCGTAGCCGCCGATGCCCCCGGGGAAGAACTCCTCGCCCGTGAACGCGGTGAGCACCTCCGCCGCGGCCCGGCTGAACGTGCTGTGGCCGGAGCTGTACCCGGCGAAGCCGGGCGTGACGAAGCCACGCGCCTGGTAGGGCCACCAATCCTCCGCGAGGATCCACGCGGCGCCCGCGTACTGGTTGTCCGGGTCGGCCGGGTGCCCGGCCCACGCGACGATCGCGATCTCTCCCTCATGTCCGGCCAGGTGCTCGTGCCGCTCGCCGTCCTGAGTCGTCTGCTCGGTGATCAGCTCGATCAGCCCGTCCACCAGCGGCAGCCCGTCCGGGTGGTACGACGGCAGCCCCTCGTCGCTCGACTGCCCCAGGCCCGCGCAGTACCGCACCATGCTGATCGGACGCGCAGAGTCGTAGCCCTCCTTCATCCCCCAGGAGACCACCGCCGCGTCGTGGACCGCGCCGTTGAGCGCGAAGTAGAGCTTCACGTCCCACTCGAGGTCGCCGACGATCTCGCCGGCGCCGCCGATCCGCTTCTCGAGCCGCGGATCGTCCGAGGCGTCGTTGGCGATGGCGTTCCAGTGACCGGGCGGCGTCTCCGAGCGCGGCCCGTCGGCCCAGAACTCCGCGAGCACGCGCCCGTAGTCGCCGAGCTTCACGGGGTTGGGCGCATAGGGCAGGCCGGTGTATGGATTGAGGTCCCACCCCGCGCCGTCGTCGCTCCCGAGGCTGTTGTTGCCGATCGATCCCGGCGAGGCGTCGATCGCCACGCCGCTGTCGGGGTCCAGCTCTCCGCTCAGCATGATGAAGTCGATCAGGCCCTCCTTGAAGTCGGCGTCACCCGCGCCCCCGAGCAGCGGCGGCGCGCCCATGTCGTGGTACGGCGCGCCCAGCTGCCCCCGCACCAGCGCGAAGGGCGTGACCCAGTTCCACTGCGGCGTCAGGAACTTCTGCACGCCCCCGTTGATCTCCAGCGGCTGCCACCGGTTCGGGTCGAGCATGCTCGTGCCGCGTTCGGTCGGATCCAGCGGCGGGTTCACCGGGAAGTAGCCCGTGGTGTCGGCGTAGTTCCCCGCCTCGTTTGCGCCGTCCGACAGCCCGTAGGCGATCACCATCGCGGCGCACCGGTTGCCCACCGCCGCGGGATCGCCTCCCACGGTGTTCTCATAGAGCTTGTCGTAGCCGAGACCGTCCATGATCGCGTCGAACGCGGCGTAGGACTCGTCCTTCCCCGGCGAGTTGGCGAACCTCGCCCGCAGCACGCGGTACGCCGCGAAGCTGATCGCCTCCCGCCGCGCGGCGTCCGGGTCGTCCGCGGACAGCCGCTCGCGGACGAGATACGGCGTCGCCGTATCGTCGTAGAGCGCCCACGCGTCGTACATCGCGACCGACACGTGGAAGAGGTTCCGCGCGTGCACCGTGGGGCGCGGCGTGTCGATCCGGATCGCCTCCAGCAGCGCCTCGTTCCATTGCCGCGCCACCGACTGCCCATCCGCCGCCGACCCCACGCACGCGAGCCCGAGGCACGCCGCGACAACCCGCGCCGGCGGGCATCGCCGCCCCTCACCTCGAGCGCCCATGGCCTGCGGCCTCGCACGAACCGTCAGCGCGACCCTGAACCGACGCGTACTCCCCGTGATCATCTGAAACCCCCCTGCCCCAGAGCCTGCGTGGACTGCGCGCCGTCGCCGCGGCTCTCCACCGCCCGCGGCGACAGCGACATGACCGGATCACACGCTCCCGCGTGTGCACGTGGACAATCGACAGAACTTCTCGAGGAACGAACTGCGCCACGCGTCGGCCGCGTGCGCCCGGCCCGAACTGCACTTCCGCTCGGCACGAATGAGCGTCACAGAAGAGCGGGACCACCCGATCTTTGCCTGTTTTAGCACCGCGCGGCGATTGAACCCACGCGAATCTGCCCAATGTGGCAATATTTATATAAAGATCCCTTGACCTCACGCCGCCCCGATAAAGGGCGGCGCCCGCACGACGCGCACCGCGGGCGATCGGCTTGTTACAACCGCTCGAACGCCGGCAGCGTCCCCACCAGCGGCCGGCAGTACTCGAGGAACATCTTCGAGACGTCGTGCGCGCCCTCGAGGAACTCCTCCGGCAGATGGCGCGTCTTCGCGGCGACCTCCGAGAGATCCAGGCGACGGAACTGCGCCGCGTACGGCTGCGCTCCGCCGATCGGGCTCACGCGCTCGATCGCCACCGTGCCGTCGAGGTCGCCCGCCATCGCAAGCTCGGCCGCGAACCGGCCCACGCCCCGCGCCTCCGCCGCGTCCACAGGCGACGCGTCCGGCCAGCAGCGCTGGATGTAGCCGAAGGTGTCGGCCCGCACCCGCGGCGGCTTGCCGCCGGCGGGCGTGAGCCTCTGCTTGAGCAGGTCCGCGAGCGCATCGCCCAGCGCGCCGGAGCCCGAGAGCTGCACGTTGCCGTGCGAATCGACCTGCCCGCCCTTGATCAGCTGCGCGCCGATCGCGTTGCCGTCCTTGTCGCTGATCCCCTCGCTCACCGCGATATGGCACCGCTTCTTCTCGTCGTAGATCGCCGCGACCGCCTGCACGAACTCCTCCGTGTCGAACGGCCGCTCGGGCACATATATAAGCTGCGGCCCGTCGGTCGAGCCCTCGTAGCGGTCGCTCCGGCGCGCCAGCGCCGCCGCGGCGGTCAGGAACCCCGCGTGCCGCCCCATCACCACGTTGATCTTGATCCCCGGGAGCGAGATGTTGTCCAGGAAGTCGGCCATGCACGCCGTCGCGACGAACCGGGCGGCGGAGGGGAACCCCGGCGTGTGGTCGCTCCCCACCAGGTCGTTGTCCACGGTCTTCGGCACGTGGAAGCAGCGCAGCTCGTAGCCGGCCTTGGCCGAGAGCTCGTTGACGATGCGGCAGGTGTCGCTCGAGTCATTGCCGCCGATATAGAAGAAGTACCGGATCGAGTGCTTCTCACACGCCTCGAAGATGCGCCGGCAGTAGGCGTGGTCGGGCTTGTCGCGCGTCGAGCCGAGGCAGGCCGAGGGCGTCGCCGCGAGGCGCTCCAGCCGGTCGTGGTCGAACTCGGTGAGGTCCACGAGGTCGCCGGCGACCAGGCCGCGCACGGCGTGGCGCATGCCGAGGATCCGCCGGATGGGGTGCCCGGGCCGCCCGGCGCCGCGCGCCCGCAGCCCCTGCACCACACCCACCAGCGATTGGTTGATCACGGCGGTCGGCCCGCCGGACTGCCCGATGACCGCGTTCCCCTCGATCAAGCTCGCCATCCGCACCTCCACCCGCGCCGACGTCTCAGGCCGGATTCCCCGGCCCCGGGACGCATCGTACGCCCGGGCGCGGCGGCTGCGCCCCGGGGATTCCCTGCGCATCGAGACCCATGAGCCGGTGCGCACCGCTCGGCGCGGGCGCGCGACCTCGCTACGCTGGTCGCCATGACTCAGAAGCTCGCCTTCGTGCTCAGCGCGTGCGTCGGCGCGGCCGCGGCCCTGGCCCAGCCGGCCACCAACGACCCCCTCGACCCCCAGCCCAACGGCCCGCGCAGGCTCGACCCCGCGTGGCACTTCCTCGTCGGGCCGACGGTGCACGTCTCGCCCGAGCGCGTGATCGAGAGCGCGATCGTCGAGATCCGGGACGGGAAGATCTGGTCGGTGGTGGACATGACCGCCGCCCGCTTCGCCCCGCCGCCGGGGGCGCAGGTGCACGACCTCGCGGGCATGCACGTGTACGCCGGGTTCATCGACGCCCACCTGCCGATCGCCGCCCCGCTGCCGGACCGAGACGCGCCGGGGGCCCACTGGAACGCGAGCGTGACGCCGGAGCGCAGCGCGCTCGACGCCACGCGCGTGCCGGAGAGCGACGCGGAGCGCCTGCGCAAGCTCGGCTTCGCCGCCGCGGCGATCGCGCCCGAGGGCGGGATCTTCGCCGGGCGCGCGGCGGTGGTGAGCCTGGCCGAGCCGCCGGCGGACGCTTCCGAGGGCCGGTCGCCGGTGTACGAGCCCGATGTCTACCAGGCGCTCTCGTTCTCCACGCGCGGGCCGGAGAACCGGGGCGAGTTCAGCGGCTATCCCAACTCGGAGATGGGGGCCATCGCGCTGATCCGCCAGACGCTGCTCGACGCCGAATGGGAGCGAAGGCTCCGCTCGCGCGGGCGGGTGAGCTGCCTCTCGTTTCTCGACCCGGACCACAGCCCGCCGCTGGTGTTCCGCGCGGGCGACGAGCTGGAGGGGTTGCGCGCCGGCAAGATCGCGCGCGAGTTCGAGCGTCCGTTCGCCATCGTCGGCTCCGGATACGAGTTCCGCCGGCTCGACGCCGTCGCGGGGAACGGGGCGGGCGACGTCGCCCCCATCTATATCGTGCCGCTGACGTACCCGGAGACGCCGGACGTCTTCACCATCGGCGCGGCCGACTCGGTCGGCCTCCGGGAGCTGATGACCTGGGAGCAGGCGCCCACGAACGTGCGGCGTCTCGACGACGCGGGCGTGTTCGTCTGCCTCACCGCCGGCGGGCTCCGCCGCGGTGAGGACTTTAAGGACAACCTGGAGAAGGCGATCGAGGTGGGTGGCCTCGAGCCCGAGCGGGCATTGGCGATGCTCACGACGCACCCGGCGGAGCTGCTCGGCGTCGAGTCGGACCTCGGCACCGTCGAGGAGTCCAAAATCGCGAATCTCGTCGTCGCCACAGGCGACCTGTTCGCGCCAGAGCCCGAAGCGCAAGCGGGGAGCCCCGAGCCCGACGAGCACGCGGAGACGGGTGGCAACGCGCCGGGGGCTGAGGATCCCGACGCCCCCGATGCCGAGCAGCCCGACCAGAGAGATCGGCGCGAGGGGCGCGGCCGGAGCGGGCGCGAGGGTGGGCGCCGCGCCAGTCACGACAAAGGGCCCCGGATCCTGGATATCTGGATCGACGGCGAGCGATACTCGATCAGCCAGCCCGACCCGCCCTTCGACGGCGAGTGGACCTTCCGCGTCGGCGAGTTCTTCTCGATGAAGCTCGGGATCGAGGGCGACGAGATCACCGCCACCGAGGGCGAGGGCGACGACGCCAACACCGGCCCGGCACGCAAGGTGAAGATCGACGCCCAGGCCCGCACCATCAGCTTCATCCTCGACGATACCGACGACGGGACCGGCACCTACGTCCAGTCCGGCGTCCTCGGCCCCGACGGCGTCATCCGCGGCGCCGGCCTCGATCCCGACGGCAATCCCTTCCAATGGACCATGACCCGCGCCACAGAGCCCGACGCCACAGAGCCCGACGCGCCAGCGAGGGCCACAGAGCCCGACGCGCCAGCGAGGGCCACAGAGCCCGAAGCGCCAGCGAGGGCCACAGAGCCCGAAGCGCCAGCGAGGGCCACAGAGCCCGAAGCGCCAGCGAGGGCCCCGGTGGAACCCGACACTCCCGACAACCGAGCACCCGACGCGGCGCAGCAGGATGCGTCCGCCGAGGATGATGATGACTCGGATGAAACCCCCAAGCTTCCTCCCGCCGACCTCCCCGGCTACCCCTTCGGCGCCTTCGCTGTCTCCGAGCTCCCCGCGCAGGAACCCACCCTCTTCACCAACGCCACGATCTGGACCAGCGGCCCCGCGGGCGTGATCGAGGACGGCGCGCTCTACATCGCCGGCGGCAAGATCGCCTTCGTCGGCACGGCGGACGCATGGGCGGACTTCCGGAACGCCGCCCTCTTCCGCGACATGCCGCGGGAGATCGACCTGGCCGGCAAGCACGTCACGCCGGGGCTGATCGACGCGCACTCGCACACCGGCATCTCCGGCGGCGTGAACGAGGGCGGCCAGGCCGTCACCGCAGAGGTCCGCATCGGCGACGTGACCGACCCCGACAGCATGAACTGGTACCGCCAGCTCGCCGGCGGCGTGACGGCCGTGAACTCGATGCACGGCTCGGCGAACCCGATCGGCGGGCAGACGCAGACGAACAAGATCCGATGGGGCGTCGCGCACCCCGACGACATGCACATGGAGGGGGCCAAGCCCGGCATCAAGTTCGCGCTGGGCGAGAACGTGAAGCAGTCGAACTGGGAGAGCGACGGGACGCGATACCCCCAGAGCCGCATGGGCGTCGAGACGATCATCCGCGACCGCTTCGCCGCGGCGAGGGAGTATGCCCGGCACGGTGATGGAGAAGCGTCCAGTCGGCGGCTCCGGGTTCGCGAGAACATTCAAAACGCCCAGGCTCGGCGCGTCGCTCTCGACGAGATCCCTACTAGTGCAGGTGCGGAGAACAAGAAAGCACGGCTTGATGACATCGTCACAACCGAGTCGGCAAAGCTGGCCGCCTTGCAGCAGCGGCGAGATCTGGAACTTGATGCCATCGCCGAGATCCTCGCCGGCGAGCGCCTTGTCCACTGCCACAGCTACCGGCAGGACGAGATCCTCATGCTGTGCCGAGTCGCCGCCGACTTCGGTTTCAAGATCGGCACGTTCCAGCACGGCCTCGAGGTGTACAAGGTGGCGGAGGCGGTGAAGGACGCGGCGATCGGGGCGAGCATCTTCAGCGATTGGTGGGCGTACAAGGTCGAAGTGCAGGACGCGATCGCGCAGGCCGGGCCGCTCCAGCACGAGGTCGGCGTGCTGACCAGCTACAACTCCGACTCCGACGAGCTCGCGCGGCGGATGAATGTCGAGGCCGGCAAGGCCGTCAAGTACTCGGGCGGACGCCTCACCGAAGAAGAGGCCCTGAAGTTTGTCACGATCAACCCCGCGATCCAGCTCGGCGTCGGCGACCGCATCGGCTCGATCGAGGAGGGCAAGGACGCGGACCTGGCGGTGTGGTCGGGCCCGCCGCTGAGCTCCTTCAGCCGGTGCGAGGCGACGTGGATCGACGGGCGACAGTACTTCTCGCTGGAGCGCGATCAGGCGCTGCGCGACCTGAACGCAGAGCACCGCAAACGGATTCTCCAGAAGATCCTGGCCGAGGGCGCGCCCAAGGGCAAGAAGAAGGGCGGGGAGCCGCCGGAGAAGACCGAAGGCGAAAGCCCCGAGCAGGACGACCCGCCGCGATCGCTGCGCGAGCGCCTCGCGGCCGAGGCGCGCACTCGCCACTATCTCGCCCTCTATCTCCGCGGCATCGACCCGGCGGAGCACCGGTGCGGCGATTGCGGGATGAGCGACATGCAGTTCGGAGGTGCGCGATGAGCACTCGCTTGAGCCGGCTCGTGTGGTGTGCGGCGCTCGCCGGCTTCGCGCCGGGCCTGCACGGGCAGGACCTCGGGCACAAGGCCCCGGCCCAGAACCATCCGGTGATCCTCTCGGGCGCGACGCTGCACCCGGTCTCGGGCGCGCCTGTCGAGGACGGGTGGATCGCGTTCGAGCGCGGCGAGATCACCGCGATGGGGTCGGGCGCGCCCGACGTGGACACCGACGGCGAGCCCGTGATGCTCGACGGCGAGGGCCTGCACGTCTGGCCCGGCCTCATCTCGCCCTACTCGCAGCTGGGGCTCACCGAGATCGGGGCGGTGCGCGCGACGCATGATTTCGGCGAGACGGGGGCGATCACCCCGGAGGTGCGCGCGGCCGTCGCCGTGAACCCGGATTCGACGCTGCTGCCGGTGACACGATCGAACGGCGTGCTGATCGCGGCGGTGTTCCCGAACGCGAACCTCAGCCTCTCGGGGGCGGAGCCTCGCGGCCTGATCCCGGGACGGGCCGGGGTGATGCGCCTGGACGGATGGACCTGGGAGGACATGGCGATCCTGCCGGATGCGGGGCTGGTCGTGAACTTCCCGATGATGCGCCCGGTGCGGGCGTGGTGGATGGAGGAGCGCGAGGAAGACCAGGAGCGGGAGATCAACCGGGCGCTCGGGACCCTGCGCCAGTTCTTCGACGATGCGGGGGCGTACGTGGCGGCGAGGGGGGCTGCGCAGGAGCAGGATGAGTCGCTGCCGGTGGACCTGCGGTTCGAGGCGATGCGGGGCGTGTTGCCCGGCGCTGCGGGGGCCGAGAGTGACGGCGCGCAGAAGCCCGTCTTCTTCCGGGCGAACGAGTACGACCAGATCGTCGGAGCGCTGGCGTTCGCGCGGGAGCGCGGGCTGCGGCCGGTGATCGTCGGCGGGCGTGACTCGCACCTGTGCCTCGACCTCTTGAAGGAGGCGGCAGCCGCCGTGATCCTGGAGAGCTCGTTCCGCTTCCCCAAGCGCGACGATTCGCCCTTCAACGACCTGTACACGCGCCCGATCGCGCTCCAGGAGGCGGGCGTGCCGTACACCTTCCTCTCCGGGGACGACACGGCGCACGAGCGGTCGCTGCCGTACGCCGCGGCCCTGGCGGTGGCGCACGGCCTCTCGCCCGACGACGCGCTGCGGGCGCTCACGCTCACCCCGGCGGAGATCTTCGGGATCGACGGCGAGTACGGCTCGCTCGAGCCGGGCAAGAGCGCGACGCTCATCGTGACGACGGGCCACCCGCTCGAGGTCCTGAGCAATGTGGAGCTGGCGTTCATCGACGGGCGGGCGATCGACCTCGAGAACAAGCAGACGAGGCTCGCGGCGAAGTATCGGGAGAAGTATCGACAGCTTGGGTTGGTGGAGTAGGCGAGTGGGCGGGGGCATGGGGCATTAGGCATTAGGCATTAGGCACTCGGATGAATTCGTGTGGGCGCGGCTCGACTTGAAGATCTCTTTGCCTGATGCCTGATGCCTAATGCCTGATGCCTAGTGCCTCGCCGCGTCGACACGAGGCCTCACGGAGTGCAGGGCCTACCGGGCGCACGGGGTGCTCCCCCATTGCCCCGCTCATACCTCCAGGGCCATCGAGTCCCGCAGCACCTTCTCCTCGCCGCTGGGGCCGAGGGTCTGGAACACGGCGCGGAGCTCGAGGCGGACCGTGTCGGCGGGGGCGGTCTCCGCGCGGGCGCGGTCGGCGATCCATTGGGGGAGCCCGCCGAGCGCGAGGCGGTAGGTCTGCGTGGCCGGGTCGTAGAGGGCGGCGTTCTGCTGCTCGTCCTCGAGGCGGACGTCCCACTTGAGCACCTGCTCGGCGGTGGTGGCGTCGAGACCGCCGCGGGGCCGGTAGAGCTGGACCTGGAGCTTGCCCAGGGCCTTGACGGCGTCGCCCCAGCGGTCGCGCAGCTCGATGTGGCACACGAGCGTGGTCTGCTCGGCGTCGGCCGGAGCCAGGTGCGTGAGCGGGTAGATGCGGAGCGACATGGGGGCGAAGGGGTTGTAGTCGGGGCGGAGATCCTCGCTCGTGGCGGCGGGCTCGACCCAGCCCCAGCGGGCCCCGCCGCAGGAGGCGATGAGGAGCGGGCATGCGGCGAGCGCGGCGAGGGCGGTGGAACGCGTGGAAGGCATGGCGCCCCCGAGTCTATCCGACGGCGCGTTGGGCGACCGGGGGCGGGGGGTGTGCCGCAGCGGCGTGGTGCGCGCCGGCGGGGGGCGCCTGCGGCGTGAGCACGGCCGCGAGCCGGTCCACGACCCGGGCCAGCTCGCGCTGCGAGGCCTCGAGCGCCGTCATGGCGCGGGTGCTCTCGGTGACGAGGCCGATCAGCGTCTCCATGCGCTCGCGCTCGGCCATGAGACGCTCGTGAGCCTGGGAGAGCTGGCGGTCGCGCTCCGCGGCGGTGCGGCGCTCGGTGAGCCAGAGCCAGGCGATCAGGCCGGCGGCGCCGAACTGGGCGAGCGGGGCGAGCAGGTCGGGGGGCATAGGCGTGAGTGGGTGAGTGGGTGAGTGGGTGAGTGGGTGAGTG
>DASRXL010000221.1:0-2726 GCA_035654175.1 Phycisphaerales bacterium | reverse complement strand
AGAGCAGCGGCTGACCACTGGCACCCGGGGAGGTGAGACCGGGTCCGCGGCGATCGGGCCTGTGAGCGCTGCGCCGTGGGGGAGCCCGAGCATCCTGACGATCTCGTGGGTGTACATCGCGCTTATGGGGGCCGGCGGGCTCACGCGGGCGACGGAGATGGCGATCCTCAACGCCAACTACATGGCCAAGCGGCTCGGGGGCCACTACGAGGTGCTCTATAAGGGCGAGCACGGGACCGTCGCGCACGAGTTCATCATCGACTGCCGCGAGTTCGAGAAGAGCGCGGGCATCAAGGTGGAGGACATCGCCAAGCGCCTGATGGACTACAGCTTCCACGCCCCGACGATGAGCTTCCCCGTGCCGGGCACGCTGATGATCGAGCCCACCGAGAGCGAGCCCTTGAGCGAGCTCGACCGGCTGTGCGACGCCCTGATCGCGATCCGAGAGGAGATCCGCGAGATCGAGCAGGGCAGACTCAGCCGCGAGGACAACATGCTCAAGAACGCCCCGCACACGGCGGCGATGATCGCGTCCGACGCGTGGGCGCATCCCTACGGGCGCGAGCGTGCGGCGTTCCCGATGCCGGGGCTGCGAGCCAACAAGTTCTGGCCGGCGAGCGCCCGCGTGGACAATCCGTACGGCGACCGCAACCTGGTGTGCACCTGCCCTCCGGTGGAGGCGTTCGCCGAATAGGCCGGTCGCCGGCGCCGCTCAGCAGCCGGCGTTCCACGCGTTCAGGAACACGATCACGTCGCGGCTGTCCACCGTGCCGTTGTCGTCGAAGTCGGCGTCGGCATCGTTTGCCGCCCAGAGGTTGAGGAACGCGATCACGTCGCGGCTGTCGATCCGGTCGTCGCCGTTCACATCGGCGTCGCACGCCTCGCAGGCGTCGGCTGTGCCGTTGGAGTCGCCGTCGGCGCAGGTGGTGCCGGGGCCCATCCAGGTCGCGCCGGCCTGGATGGCATCGGCCTCGGTGAGCACGAGACAGAAGCCGTTGGGGAAGCAGGCGGCGCCCACCGGGTCGGGGCATTCGACGCCCGAGCACACCGTGCCGTCGCCCATGTAGGTCGCGCCCATCGCCGCGGCCTCGTCGGGCGTCACGTCGTCGATGCACGTGCCGTCGGGCATGCACGCCGCCCCGGTGGGGAAGCACACAAAGGTGCTGCACTGCGTGCCCGCCCCTCCCGGGAGGCCGCCGGCGGCGAGGCAGTCGCCGGGCTTGAGATCCAGGCAGCCGCCGGTCGATTCGAAGCAGCAGGCCTGCGTCTCCTCGGGGCACTCGGTGGTGGCGCAGCTGGTGCCGTCGCCCTGGTAGGCGCCGCCGGCGGCGGAGCAATTCGCGGCGTCGGTCTCGACGCACGTGCCGTCGGGCATGCAGCAGGCGCCCTGGCCGCCGGAGCAGTTGAGGCTGGTCCAAGTCATGCGCATGACCCAGTCGCCCGTCGGCCGGCAGCCGCCGGAGAGCTGGTTGAAGCTGGCCCAGCCGCCGTTGGGCGGGCAGCCGAGCGGGCCGCAGTTGATGCCCTTGAGCCAGTTGCCCGAGCCGCTCTGGAGGCCGGTGTTGTCGGTCGTGGGGAAGCAGTTGCGGTTGGAGGGCGGCGGCACGAAGCAGGGGTCCTGGATCTGGAAGTTGTGCTTGTCGATGCGGAAGCCGAAGGAGATCGTGTTGGTGCCGCCGTCGTTGGTCAGGATGATCTGGTCGGGGTCGTTCGGGTCGACCGAGACCTGCACGTTGATGCCGTTGGTGCCCGGCGGGAGCACGATGTGCGGGAGGATCTCGCCGTCGGACGAGAAGACGTAGGCCGGCGGCGAGGTGGGCGGGCCGTCCCAGATGAGGATCGACCACTCGGTGGTGGTCGTCTCGATGGCGTCCACCGTCGCGAAGATCATCTCCATCAGGTCGACCTTCACGGGGAACTGATCCGGGGTGAGGATGTACGAGGCCGCGGCGATCTCGTGCTCGGCGAAGCCGGCCTGCGCCACGTACGTCCCGCCGTCGAAGGGGGCGTTGGTGTGGGAGCTCGTATTGGTGCAGCCGCGGTACTGGCGGCCGGGGGGCAGCACGACGTCGCTCACCCAGTCGCCGTCGGTCTGCATGTGCATGAAGAAGATGTCGTCGAACTCGGCCTGGACGGGCTGGAATCGATCGCCCGGCGGCGGGGCCTGGCTCGCCTGCCCGAACGCCGCGGGGATCATGGCCAAGGCCGCCGCGAGAGGGACAAACCGACCGTCCATAGAGACTCCTCGCCGGGTGGCAATGCGGCGCCGCTGCGTGGCGAGCGCCGTACGTGCCGAGCGTACCGCAAGTTAGGGCGAGAGCCAAAGAGAATCGGGCCAAGTCCGAGAAGCCCGGCCCGACCAGCGGCGGCGATGCGGGCGGCGCGCCCGCGGGAAGGGCCGCGAGACGGGCTGGCGGCGTGCGACCGCCGCACTACCTGCGCAGGAATGGTCGGAGCGTGGCGAGCAGCTCGTCGTGGATGAGCCCGTTGGTGGCGATCCCGTCGGGGTGGTAGGCGCCGGGTCGGCCGGCCCAGTCGCTGGTCCGGCCGCCGGCCTCGGGGTAGATCACCTGCATCGGGGCGATGTCCCAGGGGTTGAGCACCGGCTCGACGACGGCGTCGACCCTGCCGGTTGCGCAGAGCACGTGCGCGTAGCAGTCGCTCCAGCCGCGGGAGTTGCCGAAGCGCTCGAGGAGGGGGAGCATCGCTCTCTCGGCGCCGGCGCG
>DASRXL010000220.1:0-31004 GCA_035654175.1 Phycisphaerales bacterium | reverse complement strand
GCTCCGGTCCTCGGGCCCGATCCCCCCAACCAGTTCACCTCGCCGATGATGCACGACTCAACGAGGAGATCACGCCCGTCTCCGATCACAATCGTGTTGCTCCCCGGCCGCTTCTCGACGACATAGAGCGGCCGCCCCAGCGCCACGCCGATCCGGCGTCGCTGACCCACCGTGAAGCGGTGCTGGCCCTGGTGCTCCCCCACTTCCCGCCCGGCCGTATCCACGATCGGCCCGCGCGAACCCGCCAGGTCCGGCCGGCGGCGCTCGACGAGCCCCGCGTAGTCGTCGTCGGGCACGAAGCAGATCTCCTGGCTGTCGGGCTTGTCGAAGACGGGCAGCCCGAGCTCGGAGGCGAGCGCCCGCACGTCGGCCTTGCGCATCTCCCCAATCGGGAGCAACATACGGGAGAGCTTCTCGCGATCGACGCCGAAGAGGACGTAGCTCTGGTCCTTGGCCTCGTCGAGCCCGCGCGCGAGACGCGGCTCGCCGGTCGCGGGGTCCGCGACGATCCGCGCGTAGTGCCCGCTGGCGACGTAGCCGCAGCCGAGCTCGGCCGCGTAGTCGTGCAGCTTGCCGAACTTGAGCCAATCGTTGCAGCGGACGCAGGGGTTCGGGGTCCGGCCCGCGGCGTATTCGTCCGCGAAATAGTCGATGATGCGGCCGAAGTCCCGCTTGAAGTTGCACACGTAGAAGGGGATGCCGAGCTGGGCCGCGACCAGGCGCGCGTCGGCCGCGTCCGAGACCGAGCAGCAGCCGCGGTGCTTGATCGCGAGTTCCGTGGCGGAAGCGCCGACCGCATGCAAGGGTGTCGGCGGTGCGCCGCGACCGGCATGTCCGCTTCGGCTCGCCGATACTCCCGGCGAGCATCGCCCGAGCTCGGGCCCTTCGGTCTGCGCCGGGGCGGCGCGGCAGGCCCCGGCATCCAGGCTCTCCCCCACCGTCCCCAGCCGCATGAAGCACCCGACGACCTCGTAGCCGGCGCGCACCAGCACCGCCGCGGCGACGGAGCTATCGACGCCGCCGGACATTGCGAGGAGGACTTTGGGCTTGGCTCCCGCCACCCGGGATCGTAGGGGCGCGCGCGGCGGCATACAGATCGGCCTTCGGGGCTTCAAATCCCGGGTCTCGGATTTCAGATCACTGCTTTCGAACATCGAGGCAGCGCGAGAACCTGGCGGGGAGCCGCCAGCGGCGTCGGAGGCGCGGTGCGGCTCAGTCGGGGAGTTGAAAGAACTCGGCAGCACGCTCGCCCGGCTCGATGGACTGGATTCGTCCGCATAGAACCCGTCGCGGCGAGATCTGCACGGTGCGCTCGCCCGCGGGGCCGGTGACGCCCAGGTTGACCTGCTCGGCGTCCGGGCTGGCAAGGTCGAGACCGAATCGGTACTCCGTCGTCAAGAGAGGACTGATGCCCGGGCGCGGGTTGCGCACGGGCCACAGGCCGGTGATCTGTTCGCCGATACTCAGGCCCAGCGCGGCAGCGGGTCCTTCGGGATCGATCGCGAGGATCTGGCCGAGATAGGTATCCCCGTCGGAACGGAGCCCGATGTACGCAAGGGGCGCCTCGCGCTCGACGATCGCGAATCCGGTGCTCTCGAGCACCTCCGTCCACACGGGCAATGCCGGGGCCGCGATGTGGGCGGCGTAGAACTCGGCCATGCCGTGGCCTTCAAGCCACGCACGGATCGACTCAAGCGTGTACGGCTCGCCCGCGCGAGCGAGGTCGGCGATCATGACAGGCAGGCGCACCCCGTCGGATTGCCGTAGCTCGGCGTCGAGCGCGAAGGCCAATACGGCTCCGCCCTTGTAGGCGAGCGTTTCGTTCGGGCCGTCCCAGTCCCGCCAGCCCACGCCCGGATCGGCGAAGGCGACCTGCCCGTATGCGCTGCTCGCTCTCGCCGCCTCATTCAGCTCGCCGATGCGCTGGGCGAACCACTCCGGGCTCGCTTGGCCCGTCGCGACCATGTGCCACAGGGAGAGGTACTCCGTGAAGCCTTCGGTGAACCAGATGGTGCTCTCGTCCGCGGGTTTGGCCATGCCGCCGAGCCACTCGTGGAACAGCTCATGCGCCATGAGGTGCTTATAGTACGGCGAGTTCTCCCCGCCCTCGGACACGGCCTGCATCCAGAGCCCTCGCTCGACGCGCTGCCCGCCGCCCTTGTCGGTGACGAAGATCCGCAGCGCTCGCGAGAGCGGCACGCCCGTGGTGCGGGCGAACGCATCGGCGAGGCCGGCGGCCTGGTCGAGCAACTCGCCCGTGATATCGGGGCCGGCGCTGAGCTGCGCCACCTCGCAGGCCACGCCGGCGGCTGTGCGCGCGGCGTGCCTGGGCGCGACGCCGAAGAGCAGGGGCGATTCTTCGAGTGGGTCGGCCGCGAACGTCTGCGTATGCCCCGCGAGGCCTCCCCAGCCGCTCGCGACGCTGTACGGGGGAGGCGCGGCGAGGGTCACCTCGGCTGCGACGGGGGTGCCGGCCGCGGTCACGATCATGAGCGTGTTGAGGGAGGTCGCCGCGCCATACGGCGGTGCGCCGTCGCGCCGCGCCTCCCACGGGAGCAGCCCGTATCGACGGCCGGCGCTGGAATCAATGTCGATCATGGGGATGGTGTACGACACTTCGAGCGAACCGTCCCATCCTGACGGACTCTCGATCGTCCAGCGCCCCGGCGAGTCGGGATTGCGCCGCGCGGGAGGATCGGAGCGGAAGGCCCGGAGGTAGAGCGAATCGATCTCCACCCATTCGCCCTGGTTGGGCAGGTACAGCTCCACGTCGCGAGCCGCGGGGTCGAGTGTCGCCTCCAGCCGGACCGCGAGCCACGACCCGTCCTCGTGCGGCCGGTACTCGACCGAGTATCGCACTCGGGGCTCGACGCGCGGCTCCGCCCGCGCACTCCCGGAGGCACGCTCACCACCGAGGAGCACAGAAAGGAAGGCATGCAAGACCGCAATCGAACCCGGATGAACGCGAACGATGTATGGAATGCTCAAGGCGCCCTCCGTCGGTTGTCTGCCTTTCCGCGGGCAGTGGATCGCAAGGAGCCCTGGGCCTTCACTCCGTGAAGTTCTGGGCCCGGCGTGCCAGCTCTGCTCCCTCTCCGCACTCTCCGCGCGCTCGGCGGTGCGCCTCGGCCGTCGCGGCGGCCTGCATGACCAGACGATCGAGCGCGCTGGTGAGCTCTGCCTTCGCATCCCCCATCGCCGGGCAGCGGTCGCCGAGGATCTGAGCGAGGCTCGTCACCGGCCGGCCCGCGAGCCCGCAGGGAACGATGAGCTGGAAGTGGCGGAGGTCCGTCGTGACGTTGACGGCGAGCCCGTGCATGGAGATCCACCGGCGCACCCGGACCCCCATCGCGGCGACTTTCGCCGTCACTCCTTCGTGCTCGACCCACACGCCGGTCGCGCCCGGATCGCGCCGGCCTTCGACTCCGAATGCCGCGCAGGTATCGATCACCGCCTGCTCGAGGAGGCGCATGTAGCCGTGGAGGTTGAGGCCGAGGGCGTTGAGGTCGAGGATGGGGTAGGCGACGAGCTGGCCGGGGCCGTGGTAGGTGATGTCGCCGCCGCGGTCGGTTCTCTCCACGGACACCCCCGCCCGCGCGAGCGTGTCCGGAGACGCGATGAGATTCGCCTCCGCGCCCTTGCGCCCCGAGATTGTGATGACCGGGTCGTGCTCGACCAGGAGCACCCGCCCCCACTCGGGCGTCCCGGCGGCGCGGGCGGCGAGCACCTCCTCCAGGTGGAGGCACTGGAGGTCGTACGCCTCGCGATATCCGAGGCTTCCGAGGTCGATATGGCGCAGGCAGGGCACGGGTTCATCGTATTCGCCCGGCCGACAAGCTACGATCCTCATCCCATGGCAAGCGTGCACCCCACGGCGATCGTCTCCCCCGAGGCCCAACTCGGGAAGGGCGTCGAGATCGGCCCGCACTGCGTCATCACCGGCCGGGTGACGCTCGGCGCGGGGGTGCGGCTGCTGGCGAACGTCTATCTCCAGGGGCCGGTGACGATCGGCGAGGGCACGATCCTGTACCCCGGCGCGTGCATCGGCTTCGAGCCCCAGGACTACAAGTTCCGGCCGGGGGCCAGGAGCGCGGGCGTCTCGATCGGCGCCAACTGCCTCATCCGCGAGCACGCGACGATCCACGGCGCGAGCAACGAGCACACGCCGACGCGCCTCGGCGACCATTGCTTCATGATGGCGTACACGCACCTCGGGCACGACTGCCGCGTCGGCAACCGGGTGATCCTGGTGAACTACTCCGGGCTCAGCGGGCACTGCGAGGTCGCCGACAACGCCACGCTCTCGGGCCACGTGGGGGCGCACCAGTTCGTCCGGATCGGCCGGCTGGCTTTCATCTCGGGCGGCGCCTCGGTGGGGATGGACGTCCCGCCCTTCTGCATGGTGCCGGAGCGGAACCGGCTGGGGGGGCTGAACCTGGTCGGGATGCGCCGTCACGGCATCACCCGGGACGAGATCACCGAGGTCCGCCGGGCATTCCGCGATCTCTTCCGCCGCCCCACGCCCCGGGACGAGATGGTGGCTGAGCTCGACGAACGGGGCAAGGCCTCGTCGGCGGTGGCGGAGATTGCGGAGTTCGTGCGCGGCACCAAGCGCGGCATCTGCCCGGGCATGGGCCGCCCGCCGCGGGTGCTCACGACCTGGCTCCAGCGCCGCCGGCGCGGCGAGATCGTGGACTTTGAGGACGAAGAGGCCGAGCTGTAGGCTGTGCGGCGGAGACCAAGGATGGATCGCCCGCTCCGGCTCAACATCGATCGCCCCCCCGGCGCACGGGCGGCCCCCCGCCTGCGCGTGCTCGCCAGCGGCTCTGCCGGCAACTGCACCGTCCTCCGGGCGGGAGGGCACACGGTGCTGATCGACGCCGGGCTCAGCCCGCGCCGGACGGCCGAGCTCCTGGCCGAGTGCGGGCTGACGCCCGAGGACGTTGACGCCATCCTGCTCACTCACCTCGACAGCGACCACTTCCATAGCGGCTGGGTGCGCGCCCTGCCCGAGCGCGTGCGGGTGTTCGTGCACGAGGCGCACGAGCGGGAGGCGTTCGTCCGCGGCCTTTCCGGCCGTCGCCGGAGCCTGTTCCAGGGATTCGTCGCCGTCGGCGAGGGCCTCTGCGCCAGGGCCACCCTCACCCATCACGACGAGCTGGGGACCGCCGCGTTCCGTCTCAGCTTCGGGTGCGGTGCCGAGCTCGGTTTCGCGACCGACCTGGGGCGGACCACCGACCGCCTCGTCGAGCACCTCCGGGGCGTCGACGTGCTCGCCGTCGAGAGCAACTACTGCCCGCGCATGCAGGCCGGCTCGGACCGGCCTTGGTTCCTCAAGCGCCGGGTCATGGGCGGGCGCGGCCATCTCTCGAACGAGGAGTGCCTGAGGCTGATCGGCGACGTCGGGCCGCGGTCGCACGTGGTTCTGCTGCACCTTTCCCGCCAGTGCAACGATCCGACGCTGGTCGCGCGGCTGCATGCGCAGAAACCCTACCGGGTGACGATCACAAGCCAGCACGCGCCCACGGAGTGGATCGAGGTGCGCGCCACGAGCGGCGCTCCGCCCTGTGCGGCTCCGCCAGCGCGGCCGCTCATCGCAACAACACTTTTCGACCATCTCTTGCCTGCCCGCGGCCGGGACAGCCGCACCGGCGGCGCAGAGGCGGAGGCGGCGGGTTGAGCCGGGTGCGGAGCGTGCTCAACGCGGTGTTCCGCGGGCCGCGCACGTTCGTCGTGGACGACGTGCGCTACCGCGAGCGGACGACCGAGCCGCTGCACCGGGCGCTCTCCGCGCGCGGGAGCGGGTACAAGGACTACGACGTGCTCTTCGCCAACCAGGCGCCCGTCCGGATCCGCTGCACGCCCCAGAGGATGTATGCGGATATCGGCGGGCCTTCAGTGGTCGCGCCGTACAGGCTGAGCGACCCCATCATCCGGCCGGGGATGCGGGTGCTGGACGCACGGTGCGGCACCGGGTGCGGCGCCGCGCACACCGCGGCCAGGGTCGGCCCGTCGGGCGCCGTGGTCGCGCTGGACCCCGACCACGAATCCGTCCGGTACGCGCGCCGCCGATACCGGGCGCCGAACATCTCGTTCGAGATCGGGGGCATCGAGTCGACCGGCGGCGAGCTGGACGGAGCGTTCGACGCGGTGCTCGCGGTGGACTGGATCCGGCCCGGGATGGAGACGGCCCGCGACCTCGCGACCCTCTGGCGCGTCCTCGCGCCCGGCGGCCCCCTGCTCCTGGTGCAGCCCCTCCCGGCGGCGGGACGGCCCGGTGGCGACAGTCCCCAGGCGACGCCCGGACCCGTACGGCTCACGACCCCCCAGCTCCGTGACCTGCTCCACGATCTCTCCCCCCGGCCCGGGATCGAGCCGGCCGAGACGACCGAGTTTGGGGCGATCATCGCGCGCAGGCCGCTGCCCGGGGTGGAGGACCCGGCCCCCACGCGGGCGAGCCCCTACCCTCCCATGCGATGACCGATCAGCAGCCCCTCCCCGCGCCCGAGGCCCAGCCCTCTCGATTCGTGACGACCGCGCCGGACGGGCACGGCCACGCCGACGGCGGGGCCGCGGCGGAGGCCTTCGCGATCGACTTGGCCCGCCTCATGCACGACGACAAGTGCACGCAGGTGTCCGTCCTCGACGTGCGGGGGCTGAGCCCCATCACCAACTTCCTGGTCATCGGGTCGGGCACGTCCGAGCGGCAGATGCGCTCGGTGATGGATCATGCGGTGGACCTCGCGGCGGAGCAACGGATCGAGCCGTACCGCCTGACCAAGGACGCCGGCGCGCACTGGCTCATCGCCGACTTCGTCGACGTCGTGGTGCACCTCTTCGAGCCAAACACGCGGGCCCACTACGACCTCGAGATGCTCTGGGGGGACGCGCGCGAGGTGCCCTGGCAGAGGCCGGGCGAGCGCCGGCCGGCGGAGTGAGGGCGCGGTACCATCGCCGCGGCCTATGAGCGAGCGTGATCTTGATGCACGGGTCGTCCGCGTCGAGCTCGGGGAGCGCGGGTACGGGGTGCGCATCGGGCGTGGGCTGCTCGACCGCTTGCCCGACGCGCTGCGCGAGGCCGTGGGCGCCCTGCCTCGTCAGGCGCATCTGGTGGTCGATGCCAACGTGCGGGCGCACGCCGCCCGGTGCGCGGGGGCGCTGCGGCGGGCGGGGGTGGCCGTCTCGGAGACGGAGATTGTCGCTTCCGAGAAGGCCAAGACTCTCGACACGCTCGGAAGCGTGCTCGTCGGGATGGCCGAGGCAAGGCTGGAGCGCGGCGGCGTGGTTGTCGCCGTGGGCGGGGGCATCACCGGCGACGTCGCCGGGTTCGGCGCCGCCTGCTACCGGAGGGGCGTCGCGCTCGTGCAGTGCCCCACCACCCTCCTCGCGATGGTGGACGCCTCGGTGGGGGGGAAGACCGGCGTCAATCTCCGGGCCGGGGGCGTGCTCCAGAAAAACATGGTCGGCGCGTTCCACCAGCCGGTGCTCGTCGCGGCGGATACCACCACGCTGGACACTCTTCCCGACCGGGAGTTTCGCGCGGGGCTGGCCGAATGCGTGAAGCACGGGGTGATCGGCGGGTGCGCCGGAGATCGCGAGCACTTCGGGTGGATCCGCGCCGGGCTGGACCGGGTGCTCGCGAGAGATGCCGGCGCGCTGACGGAGCTCATCGAGAGATCCGTCCGGTTCAAAGCCGCGGTGGTGGCGGGCGACGAGCGGGAGGAGCTCGGGGGGGATGAGCCGGGGAGACCGTCGCGGGCGCTGCTTAATCTGGGGCATACTTTCGGGCACGTGATCGAGACGCTGCCGGGCGCCGTCGGCATCGTGGAGGGTTCGGGCCGGTCCGATCCCCCCCTGCTCCACGGCGAGGCGGTCGCGCTTGGGATGGTCGCGGCGGCGGAGACCGGGGCGGAGCTGGCGCTGTGCCCTCCGGACCTCGTGGAGGAGATCCGGACGATCGTCGCCCGCTGCGGGTTGCCGACCCGGTGCGACGGGCTGCCCACGGCGGCCGAGCTCATCAAGCTCATGGGAACAGATAAGAAGATCGCGGCGGGGCGGGTGCGCCTGGTGCTGCCCACGCCGGGACAATGCGCGCGCGTTGTGTCGGACGCACCACCTGAGGCGGTGGCCGTCGGTTGGCGGGCGATCGGCGCCCGGTGATGTCCCCGGCACGCGAGACCTAAACCTAGCCGATTCAAGGCGCAAGGCGTACGGACCCGATAACGGCGGGCAAGCCGGGCGTGTTTGTGGCGGTGTGACGCGCGGCGATATCGCCCTCCTCTCCTCAGGGGCCGAACGTGCGGACCATCGCCGTGATCAACCAGAAGGGTGGTTGCGGGAAGACCACGACCGCGATTAATCTGGGCGCGGCGCTCGGGCGTGCGGGTCTGCGCACGCTTCTCGTGGACTTAGATTCGCAGGGCCACTGTGCCGCGGGCCTGGGCGTGCCCGAATCGGGGATCGACCTGGACAGCTCGGACCTGCTCCTCTCCGGAGGCGCCCGGGGCCTGGACCTCGGACGGCTGCTGTGGCGGGCATCGCGGAACCTGGACCTCGTGCCGAGCCGGATCAAGCTGGCCGGGCTGGAGGCGCCGGGGTCGTCGTTCGGTCGGCAAGAGCAGCGCGAGCGGGCGCTCGCGCGGGCGCTCGGGGCCATGGCCGACCGCTTCGACGTGTGCCTCGTCGATTGCCCGCCGTCGATCGGGCTGCTGACGTTCAACGCCCTCGTCGCCGCGGATCTCGTGCTGGTGCCGGTGGAGACGGGGTATTTCTCGCTGCAGGGCGCTGCGCGGCAGCTGAGCACCGTTCGCTCCCTAGGCAGAAGACTGCAGACCGAGATCCGCTGCGCCGTGGTGCCGACGCTCCACGAGCCGGGGCTGGCGGTGGCCGAGGACCTGCTCGGGGAGATGCGGCGTCGGTTCGGACGGCGCGTCCTGCCGGTGACGATCCGCCGGGATGCGGCGCTGCGCGAGGCGGCCTCGTTCGGGCGCCCCGTGTGCGAGCACGCCCCCTCGTCGGACGGATCGCGCGATTACGCGGCGCTCGCCTCCGTGCTGATGGAGTCGGAGCACCTCCTGGCCGGTCCGGCGGATGAAGACTGGACCGCGATCGAGGCGGCGAGCGAGACGCCGATCGCTCGCCCGCGGGCGCCCGGGCCGAGCCCCGCGGTTTCGCCATCGTGCGCACCGGTGCAGTTCGTGAGCGCGGAAACGCTGGTGGGCCAGGTGAGCGTGCACGCCCCGCTCGGCGACATCGTGGTGACTTTCGCGGGGGCGGAACTGCACCAGGGCTTGGCGAAGCGCATCGTGGATGCCCCGGCGCAGGGGGCTTCACGGGCGGAAGACCTGGCCCGCCGGGCGTCGCAGCTCAGACCTTCCGAGGCGGGCCCTGCGGTGCTGCCGGCGCGTCCCACCCCGCCGGGGCGGCGGGCGTTCGGCGCGCACGCGGGGGCGAACGGCGTTATGTTCACGCAGCCCGGTGCGCTCGGCAAGCGTGTCGAGGTCGCGGGCGACTTCAGCGGATGGCGGCCGATCGCGATGAGCATGCACCCGGAGAGCCAGACTCATGAGTTGTGCCTGGCGCTCCGCGCGGGTCGGCACGAGTACAGGCTGATCGTGGACGGGCATTGGATCGCCGATCCTTACAACACCGAGTGGATTCTCAACGAATTCGGCGAGCCGCATAGCATCGTCGAAATCGCGGGAGACACGGACCAGACGCCGGATAGCGAGCTGGGCTGCGGCGCGGACTAGCGCGCGGCGCCGGGCAATTGGAGTGCCCAGATGAACCCCTTTGATCACGAGCAGACCCCCCGCCAGGGGCACGACCCGCAACCCCGTGCGCCGGAGGTGCGCGGGCCCTATCGCCTCGGCGGCCCGCGCGCGCCCGATGAGGGAGACGCCCAGGCCGCGCCGGTCAACGGGCGCCGGGACTTCTCGCTCCCCGCGGCCGACGAGCTCGACATGCTGGCGGAGCTCTTCCTCGGGCCCGGGGAGGACGACCAATCGCGCCGCGCGGTGCGGAACGCCAGGTGGGAAGGCCAAGCCGCGCAACCCGGCACCAAACCCGTCCGCATCGAGGGACTGGTGCTCGGGCACCTCCCGGTGTTCGCGGCCGCGTGGGCCTCCCAATATGCGCGGCAGCGGGCGGAGGCGCTGCGCGCCGGCGTCGGCACCGTGCGCCTCGCCTCCGGCACTGTGTCCGTCGAGACATTCGGCATGGACGGTGAGGACGCGCCCGAGATGTCGGGCTGGGATGAAGCCATCTCGCGGCTTCGCGCGGCCGGGCTAGTCCTGGTCCGCGTCGATGAACCGGCGGAGGCGGATCTCGCAGCGGCCCCATCGCTCGATGCGCTGCGGGTGCTCAGCGGTACGGACGACGCGGCCGTCGTGGCGTGCTACCGGAGGCTCAAGGGCCTGGCGGCGGCGGCCGAGGAGGCGGGATCGCCCCTTCCGCCGGTCGCCTTGGCCATGATGGGCGCCGAGCGGGCCAAGGCGCTGGACTCGCACGCCCGGATCGCGCGCGCGGCCAGGGCGTTCCTGGACGCCGAGCTCGGGGAGCCAGTTGTCATCGAGCGGATCGAGCCGACGGGGGCCCGCGCCATCTTCCGCGGCCGGGCCGAGCTCTCGCCGGGCGAGGTGGTGCGTGCGTTGCGGGACGCGGTCGAGCCTGGCGAGAGCGCTCGCGAGGCCCGGGCGGACGAGCCGCCGACCCGGCGGCGGAGCGATGCACGAGTGCCCGCCCCCGGCGCGGGGGAGTCTCAGGGGACAGGGTGGCTCAGCGGCCTCGTCGCGGGGCTCCGGACCCTGGAATCACGCTGCCCGGTCGCGGACCGGGTGGAGCTCGCGGCGGATGCGCAAGGGCGGCTGCACCTCGTTGCCGCGCAGCTGGCGGCACATCCGGAAGCTTCGTCGGTCGGTGCGGTGCGTGACCTGGTCGCGGCGGCGGCGTGGGCGAAATCGCATGGCGAGCTGCTGCGCCGGGCGGAGCCCTCGCTCCGCGGCGCGGGCGAGGTCTCGCTGCACCTCGTGACGGACCGTCGCGAGGATGCGCGATCGCTGCTCGGGACGGCCGTGCGGGTGCACCTGGCCGGCGCGGCGCACGCGGGGCCGATGGGGCTCATGACGGTCAGCCTGGACGACTAGGGTGCGCGGCGGTCAGGCCGATTCCTTCCGGGCCACGCGGATGTCCTTGAGGCGGCCGCGCTGCTGGACGGCCTCCTCGTCGATGACGTACTCGATGCCGTTGTTGTCGTGTTCGGGCAGCTCGTAGAGCAGCTCGAGCATGAGCTCCTCCATCACGGCGCGGAGAGCGCGGGCGCCGGTGTCGCGCTTGGCGGCGCGCCGGGCGACGGAGCGGAGAGCGCCCTCGGTGAACGTGAGCTTGGCGTTCTCGAGCGCGAAGAGGTGCTGGTACTGCTTGACCAGCGCGTTGCGCGGCTGGGTCAGCACGTCGACCATCGCCTCGGTGGAGAGCGACTCGAGCGGTGCGACGATCGGCAGGCGCCCGACGAGCTCCGGGATCATGCCGTACTCGACGATGTCCTGGGTCGTGACCTGCTGGAGAATCTCGTCGCGCGAGGCGGAGTCGGTGATGGGGCGGGAGGCCTCGCCGTGGCGGCCGGCGGTGAAGCCGATTTTCGACCGGCCGATGCGCCGGCGGATGATCTCCTCCAGCCCGACGAACGTGCCGCCGCAGATGAAGAGGATGTGGGAGGTGTCGATCTGGATGTACTGCTGCTCGGGGTGCTTGCGTCCGCCCTGGGGGGGCACGTTGGCGACGGTGCCCTCGAGCATCTTCAGGAGCGACTGCTGCACGCCCTCGCCCGAGACGTCGCGCGTGATCGAGACGTTGTTGGACGTCTTGCCGATCTTGTCCACCTCGTCGATGTAGATGATGCCGCGCTGGGCGGCCTCGACGTCGAAGTCCGCGGCCTGGAGGAGCTTCAAGAGGAGGTTCTCGACGTCCTCGCCGACGTAGCCGGCCTCGGTGAGCGTGGTCGCGTCGCCGATGGCGAAAGGCACCTTGAGCATGCGCGCGAGGGTGCGGGCGAGGAGGGTCTTGCCGCTGCCGGTCGGGCCGACGAGGAGGATGTTGCTCTTGTCCAGCTCGAGATTCGAGGCCTCATCGCTCTCCAGGTGGAGGAGGCGCTTGTAGTGCATGTGCACGGCGACGCTGAGCGTGCGCTTCGCGCGGTCCTGGCCGATGATGTACTGGTCGAGGAACTCCTTGATCTCGCGCGGCGCCGGGACTTCCCCCAGCGACGTGGAGACGGAGTTCACGCGCCGACGCTCCTGCCGGAAAATATTTTGGCAGAGGTCCACGCAATGGGCGCAGATGTAGACCTCGCTGGGCCCCTCGACCATCGGGCCGACTTCGCGGCTGGTCTTGCCGCAGAACGAGCAGGTGGTCACCTTGCGGCCACGGAAGCCGCCCTCAGTCCCGCCGGCCTCGCCCTCGGTCCGGTTCTTCGCCATGCATCCCTCGCTTGGGTCCGGTAACGCGTCTCTCTCCCCGCGACCAATTATGCCAGTCTATCGGCCCGGTTCCGCTGTGTCTCTACACTCAGGGGACTGCCCGGCCGGTCTCATCGTCACCGCCCCGCACAGTCGGTGGGAGCGGAGCGCCCGTGAGGTCGAAGCCCGGCGGGGCGCGGCGCTCCCCCGCGGCCGGGGGGTTTGTTCGGCGTGGGGCGGCGCCGGGTTTGACGGCGCGGGCGGCGGTCGCCTTCGCGACCAGCGCGGCTTGGGCCGCGCGGTACTCCTCCTCCGGAATCTCGCCCCGGTCGCGCATCGCGCGCATGGTCTCCAGCACGCCGCCGGGATCTCCGTCTCCGTCGGCGGCGTTCCCGAACAGGCGGCCGCGCAGGATGAAAATGGCGACGCCGAGGCCCATGACCAGGAGGATCATGACGCCGATCGTGACGAAATAGAGGGTGAGATCCTTCCCCTGCATCGCGGCGCGGCGCTCCGGCGGATTCTAGAAGCCCGGCACGATGGCGTTTCGGATGGGGTTGACGAGGGTGGGGATAACGCGCCCCTCGACGAGCTCCTCGCCGTGGGTGATGAGCTCATCGAGGATCTCCCCGAGCTGCTTGAGCTCCCCGATAGGGCCGTGGCGGCGAAGGGTCAGATAGACACTGATCGGCTCGTCGGAGGAGTCGCGCTTGGAGTCGTTGCCGGGGCGGGTCTTGACCTCGAAGTAGGCCTCAGCGCCGCTCGGGAGGACAAAGCCGAGCACGGGCTGGCAGTCGATGGGGCGGGCCTGCTCAATATCGAGCAGACTGGCCAGGGGGGAATTGCCCAGGAGGGTCTCGGCAACCACCGAGTCGTGGTTGCCGGACGCGGCGATGTCAAAGCCGTAGAGCAGCTCGACGTAGTCGACGTCGAGCGGGCTGATGCTGAGGAAATACGGGGAGATGTCGAGGACGCAGCGGTGCAGGCGGTACGCCTCGCTGACTCCGCTCGGGTTCACGACGCCCGCACGGATGCTGCTGGACCGGACGGCGACCCAGCGGTGCGGGGAGGTCGAGGTGGGAGACTCGAGCGCGAGCTCCTCCTTGTACTTGCGGAACTCGGTCATGCCGGGGTACTGGCGGCGGACGCGCTCGAACAGCGAGAGGACGGTATCGCGTCCCTTGGGCAGCTCGAGCTTGAGCCCGAGCTTGAGATTGACGTAGTAGTCGGTGCAGAACGCGCCGTAGTTCGCCGTCATGGCCGTGCTCCTCCCTGACGCAGGGCCGAGTGTATCCGCATCCTACCGGTGCGCGTCAAGGCGCATGGGCTGCAACCGCCAGTAGGTGAGTGAGCGCCACAGCCACTCCGCGGGGCCGAAGCGGAATCGGGACAGCCAGGCCACGCTCCACAAGATTTCCACAAGCCAGATCCCTACCGCAACGAGCGCCTGCGCGGGGCGGTTGAGCTCGCCGGCGAGGCCCAAGCCGAAGCCGTAGAAGATCAGTGAGCAGAGCACCGACTGCATGAGGTAGTTCGTGAACGCCATCTGCCCGGCGCGGGCGAGGCCGAGGGTGACGGTGCGCACAAGGCCGAGCCTGACGACCAGGAGCAGCACCCCGGCGTGGCCGAGCGCGACGGGCACGCTCCCGAGCAGGTTGCCCCACGAGCCGACCAGCGAGCTGCGCACGACGTCGTACCCGTGAGACTCGTTGTAGAGAAGGCCCGCGAGGACCAGCGGCAGGCCAAGGGCGTAGCCGGCGACCGCCATCCCGGCGTAGAAGCGGGCGGACCGCTCGCCGGTAAAGACCCGCCACTTCATCAGGGCGGCCCCGAGAGCCATCAGTGCGGCGGCGCGCCAGAACAGGTACATCGGCAACGCCTGGAGCTGGAACATCAGCGTGGACCCGGCGCGGTGCTCGAACGTGTCCCACCAGGAGCCCCGCAGCGCGTCGAGCTGCTCGGCAACCTGCTCCTGCGTGGGGTCCATCCACTCCAGCATGCCGGAGCGGGCGCGCCCGAGCTCTTCGGGCGACATTCCGGAGGTGATCACGGAGGATTCGGCGAACATCTCCGCCGTGATCCACCCCGCGAAGGCGTTCAGGAGCGCGTGCACCGCGAACAGCACCCCCGCCGCGCCGAGCAGCCACGGCGCGGGCAGACGCCTGATCCACCAGAGCACGAGTAGGCCGCAGAGGGCGTAGGTCACGAGGATGTCGCCCTCCCAGAGGAGCCAGGCGTGGATCATGCCGATGACCAGGAGCCAGCCCATGCGCCGGAGCCACACGGCGCGGAGGGCGCCCGGTCGCTCCCGCTCCTCGGGCTTACTCGCCCAGACGACGGCGCCCGCGCCGAAGAGCATCGAGAAGAGAGCCATCATCTTGAGGTCGAAGACCACGTGGACGACGCGGAAGGTCCACTGGTTGAGGGGGGTGAGCTCGGGGTAGACCGTGGGATTCATGTACGCCGCGAGCGGCATCGCGAACGTCATGATGTTCATGACGAGGATCCCCAGCACGGCGAATCCTCGCAGGACATCCAGCGACTCGATGCGCTGGGTCGCGCCCACGGGGGCCGCGGTCAGCCGGTCAGCCATCTCTGCACCCCCTCGACATCGGAAAGGTCGGGCACCACGCGGTCGGCGTGGGCGAGCTCGGCGGCGGAGAACTTGCCGGTCGCGACGGCGAGCACCCGGCAACCGTGGGCGCGGGCGCAGGCGATGTCGTGCGGCGTGTCACCGATGACCACCACCTCCTCCCCGCGGCAGGGCCTCCCCCACCGCTGCGCGACGCGCTCGATCGCGATGCCGGGCAGGTGCTCGCGCGCGGGCGGCTCGTGGGGCGATTCGTCGCCCCAGACGCGGACGGGGAAGCCTTGGGGATCGATGCCCGCGGCTTGCAGCTTCAGGGAGCCGGTCTCGGAGAAGTTGCCGGTGAGCAGGCCGAGCGTGACGCGGTCGTCCAGGGTCCCGAGGCTTGCCAGCAGCTCCAGCACGCCGGGGAGGCTGCGGGCCACGCCGCCCGGGGCGAGGCGGCGGACGAGGGCGTCGCGGTAGGCGTGGCGCATGGCGATCATGGCCTCGGTGCTGCACGCCAAGCCGTTGGCGCAGAGCATGTCGCGCAGGATGAGGGGGTCGAGGCGCCCGGCGAACTCGATGCCCTCGGCGTGGAAGCCCGGCCCGTGGAGCCGGCGCCCCGCATCGATCATGGCGGCGATGCCGACGCCCTTGGTCGTGATGAGCGTGGCGTCGATGTCGAAGAGGATGAGCACTGGGCCTCCGGTGGGCGGGGGGCTGGGCCGCACACGGCGGAGAGCCTATCGCCGGATCTCAAAGCCGGACTCATCGGGCACGGCGGCGGCCTCGTGGGCGCGGCTGGACGAGATGAAGCCGTGGAGGCGGGCGGCGATGGCCCGGAGCACGGCCTCGACCTCGTCGGCGGCCCCCTGGATCTCGAGCCGGACGGTCGCGTCGGGCTCGTTGCGGACCCAGCCGGTGACCCGGTGGCGGCTCGCGATCGACTGGGCGGTCGCGCGGAAGCCCACGCCCTGGACGCGCCCGGCATAGATCACGATCCGCCTCTGCATCGGGGGAAGTGTCGCAGCCCGGCGGGTTCGGGGCCAGGGAGAGTGGCCCGAGAATCGCGGGCGGGGCGACCGATGTCGGGCCGGGGAAAGGGGTTGCGGGCGGTTTATTGGCTTCGGGCCGGAGGCGTGCTACCGTGATCGTGGACGATCGCTCACCGGACGGAGCGCGGGACGCGAGCCCGGCCCGATCAGACCGATCAGAGCGAGAGAACCCGGCCGTCCGCGGGCGCCGCGCAAGGAGCGGGCGCGTGCTATGTTTCGCGGCTGTCCGCCGCCGATCTGGTTGACATGGTCGTCCCCGACGCCCGCCCGCGTCGCACGGATGGTTCTGATCGATCCGTCGCCTTGCGAGGTGGAGCGTGCGCATGAACCCCAGCGGCTCGAACCACGGGGCCCGGCGAGGCGCGGCCCAGGATGGGGCGCCGCGAGGGCCGGAGTCCGGGCGCGGCGGGCCGGCGGGGATCTCGGACATCGAGCGGGTGCGGGACGCGGCGGACATCGTGCGGATCGTGGGCGAGCACGTGTCGCTCAAGGCGAGGGGGCGCGAGTACGTCGGGCTGTGCCCGTTCCACGACGACCACTCGCCGTCGATGTGCGTCGTGCCGCACAAGCAGATCTTCCACTGCTTCGTGTGCGGCGCGGGCGGGGACGTGTTCACGTTCATCGAGAAGTACCACCGGATGGAGTTCCGCGAGGCGCTCGAGCACCTGGCGGAGCGGTGCAACGTGACGCTCACACCGCGCGCGGCGCAGGGCAGGCTGGGCGACGGCGCCGGCGCGGCGGAGCACCCGCGCTCCTCGCTGGCGCAGGCGAACGCGCAGGGCGCGGCGTTCTTCCGGGCGATTCTGCAGCACGAGCAGCACGGACGGGCGGCCCGGGCGGTCATCGAGCGGCGCGGGATCAGCGCGGAGATGGTGGAGCGTTTCACGCTCGGCGCGGCGCCGGACCGCTGGGACGGCCTGGTCGCGAAGGTGGACTCGGTGCGGGGCGACCGGTCGCTCTTCGTGGGTGCGGGGCTGCTCAAGAAGCGCGAGGACGGCGGGCACTACGACGTCTTCCGCAACCGGCTCATCTTCCCGATCCGCGACCAGATCGGGCGGGTGATCGCCTTCGGCGGGCGGCGGATCGACGACGCCGAGGAGCCGAAGTATCTGAACAGCCCCGAGACGCCGCTCTTCAACAAGTCGGCGTCGCTGTTCGGGCTGCACCAGGCCGTGCAGGCGATCCAGCGGGAGCGGACGGCGATCATCACGGAGGGGTACACCGACGTGATCGCCTGCCACCAGGCGGGGTTCGAGAACGTGGTCGCGACGCTCGGAACGGCGCTGACGCCGGGGCACGCGGCGATCCTGCGCCGGCTGTGCGACACCGTGGTGCTGCTCTTCGACGGCGACGACGCGGGGCGCCGGGCGGCGGACCGTGCGGTCGAGGTCTTTTTCTCCGAGCCGGTCGACGTGCGGATCGCGACGCTCGGGAGCTTCACGGAGGCGAAGGATCCCGACGAGCTGCTCAAGCGGGAGGGGGGCGCCGAGGTGTTCCGGCGCACGCTCGCGGGCAGCGTGGACATTCTCGAGTACAGATTCCGCACCCTGCGGGAGCGGCTGGCGGGGGCGGGGGTGACGGCGCTCCAGCGGGGCACGACGGAGGAGCTGGCCAATCTGGCGCGCCTTGGATTTCACAAGAGCATCCCGATCCGGCAGAAGCTGATCGCGCGGAAGCTGGTGGAGATCACGGGGCTGGACAGCGGGGTGCTGTACGAACAGCTGAGGCAGGCCCGGCCGCGTGGCGGCGCGGCGGCGGGGCCGGGGAACGCGGAGCCGGCGGGCGTGGACGAGCCGGCGGACGCGGCGCACCTGGTCGAGGCGCTGGGGTGTGTTCTCACGGATGCGGCGCTGTGGACCGCGCTTTCGGAGGAGGACCGCGCCGTGCTCAGCGCCGGGGCCTACCGTTCGCCCACGATGCGGGCGATCGCGGACGCTGTGCAGCTTGTGGCCGAGTCGGGGCGGGCGCCCTCGCTGACGAACGTGCTCGGCGCGCTCGAGGGCGGAGAGGCCAAGTCCAGGGCGGTCGCGCTGCAGACGCGGGTCGAGATGATCGCGGAGCAGCGGGTCGCGGCGACGCTCGAGAAGTGCCTGAGCGAGGAGCGCCGGAGCCGCAGGGTCGCGGCGACGACGGCGCCGGCCGCGGCGGACGAGTTCGCGGCGTTCCGGAGCGCGGTGGCGAGGCAGAAGGTGGATCAGCAGTTCGGGTACGACCCGAGGCGGGCGTTCCGATCGTCTCCTTGAGATTGTCGCCGCGGCGGCGCCGGCCGGCGCCGGGGCTGCGTTGGGCCGTGCGGTCGAAGGGCAGATGCAGGAGAGCAGTGTGATCAGCGAGCTTCATCCGGCGTTGCAGCAGCTCCTCGATGTCTCCAAAGGCCGCGGCTGGCTCAGCTACGAGGAGCTCAACAACACCCTCCCCGACGACATGGTGGACACCGAGCAGGTGGACTTCCTGCTGACGATCATCGACCGCATGGGGATCGAGCTGATCGACGAGCTCGAGTACAAGGCGCGCCTGCACCGCGAGAGCATCCGGCGGGGCGAAGAGCCGGGGCACAACCCGCTCACCGGCACGCCGCTCTCCGGCCTGGGCCCGGGGATGCCCGGCAAGCACCTGCGGGCGATGAGCGTCTCCGGCGGCGAGCGCACGGACGAGGCGGCGGGCCTGCAGCAGCGCCTCGCGGGCGGCACGGGGCAGCTGAGCCAGGCCGAGCAGGACGTCGCCGAGGCCGAGGCGATGGACGCCGAGGCGCTGCAGCGCGAGCTCGAGGAGGGCGGCGGCGAGCCGGGGGCGCGCCGGATCGACGATCCGGTGCGGATGTACCTCACGCAGATGGGATCGATCCCGCTGCTCACGCGCGACGAGGAGATCCGGCTGGCCAAGAAGATCGAGACGACGCGGATGATCTTCCGGCGCCGGTGCCTGGAGAGCGACTACATCATCTCGCAGGCGATCGACATCCTCCGCCAGGTGGACGCGGGGGCGCTGCCCTTCGACCGCACCATGCGGCTCTCGACGCTGGAAACGAACGCCAAGGAGAAGATCTCGCGCCGGATCCCGGCGAACCTGCCGACCATCGAGAAGCTGCTCGAGGCCAACCGGCGGGACTGGGCGGAGGCCGAGGGGCTGCCGGCGCGCCAGAAGAAGCGGTCCGACGAGGTGCGGACGCGGATGGCGATGCGCCGGCGCCGGATGGCGGCGCTCGCCGAGGAGCTGAGCCTGCGCACCGGCCGGATCGTGCCGCTCATGCGCAAGCTGCGGTCGATCTCGAAGAAGATGGTGGACCTCGAGGCGGAGCTCGCGGCGGCGCAGGACAGCCGCGAGTGCGACGCCGAGGACGTGGCGGTGATGCGCGAGGAGCTGGGCGGCCTGCGGAACCTGGTGCTCGAGAGCCCGGCGGAGCTGGAGCGGCGGGTGCGGGACATCAACACGGTGTTCTGGGAGTATGAGCAGGCCAAGCGCGATCTCTCGGGCGGCAACCTGCGCCTGGTGGTGTCGATCGCGAAGAAGTACCGCAACCGCGGGCTGAGCTTCCTGGACATCATCCAGGAGGGCAACACCGGCCTGATGCGCGCGGTGGACAAGTACGAGTACAAGCGGGGGTACAAGTTCTCGACGTACGCGACGTGGTGGATCCGCCAGGCGATCACGCGGGCGATCGCCGACCACGCCCGGACGATCCGAATCCCGGTGCACATGATCGAGACGATGTCGAAGCTCCGCAACTTCCAGAAGGCGATCCTCCAGGAGACGGGGGTGGAGCCGACGATGGAGGAGCTCGCCGAGCGCGCGGGGATGAGCCTGGCCGACGTGCGCCGCGTGATGAAGATCTCGAAGCAGCCCGTGAGCCTCGACCGACCCGTGGGCGAGAGCGAGGACAGCTACTTCGGCGACTTCATCGAGGACGACAGCCAGGAAGCCCCCTCGACGACCGCCAGCAACGACATGCTGCGACAGCGGATCGAGGCCGTGCTCAAGACCCTGACCTACCGCGAGCGCGAGATCATCAAGCTCCGCTACGGCATCGGCGACGGGTACACCTACACGCTGGAGGAGGTCGGAAGGATCTTCAAGGTGACGCGCGAGCGCGTGCGCCAGGTCGAGGCCAAGGCGATCCGCAAGCTGCAGCACCCGGTGCGGGCCCGCAAGCTCCAGGGCTTCGTGGACGGCTCGGTGTACAAGGAGATCAAGCCGGAGCCGAGCATCGGGGAGTGAGTCTTGAGTCTTGAGTCTTGAGTCTTGAGTCTTGAGTCTTGAGTCTTGAGTGGGTCTTGAGTTTGGCCGGGGCCGGGAGCTCGCGATGCTGGCTGCGGATCAGCTCCTGGGCAACGAGTGGCTGGAGATCGCCGCGCGGCTGCTGCTGGCCGCGGCGATCGGCGGCGTTTGCGGGTGGGAGCGCGAGAAGGTCGGGCGTGCGGCGGGGCTGCGGACCCACATGATGGTCGCGATCGGCTCGGCGGGCTTCACGATGCTCGGCATCGAGCTGCTCGGCGGCGGGAGCGGCGGGGCCGCGAACTCGCAGTACGACCCGACGCGGGTGCTCGCGGGCATCGTGACCGGGATCGGGTTCCTCGGCGCGGGGACGATCATCCAGACGGGCGGGAAGGTCACCGGGCTCACCACGGCCGCGGGACTCTGGACCGTCGCCGCGGCGGGCGCCGCGAGCGGCGCGGGGGCATACCGGCTCGCGATGGTGCTCGCGGCGTTCACGGTGGTCGTGCTGGCGGTGCTCAAGGTGGTTGAGCACCGCTGGTTCGCGACCAAGCGGGACTCGGACAGCGGCTGACGATCACTTGTCGAAGCGGCGGATGAGTATCTGCTTCATGCCGCCCTCGTTGTGGGTGAAGGTCGCGGCGTGGCCATCGAGGAAGCCGGCGTTGAGCGTCTTGTTGTGGCGTTCGAAATTGAACTGGGGGACATCCTCCGTCACGTCCTCGTAGATGACGCGCCAGTAGTCGTAGACGTTCCAGGTCAGGTCTTTCTCGTCCTTCCATTGACCGGCACTGGGATGGAGATCGAAAACGGTGCCGAGATTGTCGCCCCAGAGCTTGCGCGGATCGCCGTCGAGCACGGCCATGGTCTCGTAAGGGATGCTCAAGCCGCGGAGATTGCCTTCGAGGCGCGGGTGCTCGTGACCTTCCGGAGCCTGTCCGAATGCGTACTCGTTGAAATTGTACGAGTTCATCTCGGGCACGTGCCACTGCGAGGTGTACCAGCCGCCGGTGTTGCCACCGGCGTTGAGCGAGGAGGTGGCGAACTCCTTGTTCCCGGTCTCGAACGTCTGGTCGGAGGGGCATCGGTAGTACTCAAGAAACGCGGAGCTGTCGTCGTTCACGTTCTCGAGCGTGCCCGCGGCCCGCATCATGCCGTCGCGCGTCTTCTTGTCCCAGTCGAGCCCGTTGTAGTCAGCCAAGGCGAGGAAGAAGGGCATCGGGTACTCGCGGTCGAGACGATCGTTGTACCAGTACGTCAGATTCTTGCGCCAGTGTGCCGGATGTTGCTCCGCGGACTTGTGGAAGACGGCACCGCCGACCTGGAACATCTGCCCGGCGATGGGGGCCTGCTCGCCATGATCTCCGGCGAAGACGAGCGCCCCCTGGATCGTGTGGCGAATCTGGTTGAGGCAGACCGTGCTCTGGCCTGCGCCGCGTGCCTTCCCCAGGGCGGGCAGCAGGATCCCGATGAGCAGCGCAATGATCGCGATGACCACGAGCAGCTCGATAAGCGTGAATGCTCGCGGCGCGGGGCTGGATGACCGTTCCATGGCGTGCGTCTCCGGATGTGGTCGCGCCCTCGGCGGAGGAGGCGTTCGACAAGCCGCGCCGCGCCCGGCAGGGCATGGCGCAGGGAGTATCGGGTCTAGCAGCCCGCATTCCACAGATTGAGGAAGCAGATCACATCGCGAGTGTCCACCACCCCATTCCCGTCGCAATCGGCGGCGGAGTCCTGCGCGTTCCAGGCGTTGAGGAACGCGATGACGTCGCGCGTGTCCACACTGCTGTCGTCGTTGAAATCAGCGTAGCAGTCGCTCGCGCCGGGCGAGAACTTGTAGATCTCGCCGGTCTTGAAGACGGGGTTCGCCCAGGTGCCGCCGGAGACCCACACGTTCCCATCAGGGTCCACCGTTGCAGTGTTGCTGCCGTACAGCGTCGGGAGGAGGTTCGCGGGCGTGTGGAGCATCTCCGTGTAGGAATTGCCGTCGTCGCGCAGCACGAGGAGGTCGGCGGGCGCCCTGGGGTCGGAGTTGGGGTCGCCCTGGCGCACGGCGTGGACATAGGTCTCGCCATCCACCTCGGCGACCGAGACGGTGGTGAACTCGCCCGCCTCATCGCGCCACTCCCAGGCCTGGGTATAGCTGCCCCCGTTATCGACGAAGCACGTCACGACCCCGAAGCCGCCGACGCAGTAGACGCGGTTGCCCATGACGGCGGGGCGGGCAAAGAAGTTGAGCTCGACATCAGAGCCCTCTCCACGCCGCCCGTCGACCGCCCACTTCACCGAGCCGTCGGCCGGATCGATGGCCCACAACGTGGGCGTGGGGCCGGCACCGCTGTCGTCGGTGAACGTGTTGACATAGATCGTGCCGCCGGGGGTGCCGGCCGCGCCCGATCCGATCCAGTTGAAGTTCTCAGGCCCACCGATCCAGACCTCGGTGAATGAGTTGCCGTTATCGCGCAGCGCGACGCCCGGGAAGACCGCGGTGTTCGCGAAGTAGGCGAATGTGTCGCGACCGCCGGAGATCCAATGGGGTCCGAGCCTGCCAAAGAAGACCGGATCGCCGATGGGCGTGTAGGACCACATCAGTGCGCCCGTCTGAGAATCGACCGCGTGGATCTTGTTGGCGCCGCGGTCGTGCAGGTAGAGGTTGACGTTTCCATTGCCGTTGGGGACGCTCCCGACCATGGGAGCGCCGCGCAGACCGCTGAACGCGGCGTTGGTGAAGGTCTTCTCGATCGCGAGCGTGGTCTTGTTCAGTCGGTAGATGGTGGGCGTGGCGCCGTGGCCGTGCACGGTGGTCCAGATGCCGTCCACGGCGTGTGTCAGACCCGAGTAGTTTCCCGACCCGCCCGGGAGATCTCTCGAGGCGAGCACCGCGCCGGTGTCGCGGTCCATGCGGACCACGGTGCAGCCGGGGCCCCCGTCGGCATCGATGTTGGCGTCGTTTCGGTGGGTCTTGAAGTAGAGGTCCCCGTTGGAGCCGACGGTGAACCCGCCCTCGGACACCGGGTAGTGCCCGGTGATGGTGTCGGCGAGCGCGGTGACGGGGCCGGCGTCGGGCATGACGAACGCGCGCCGGAGCTGGTCGCCCTTGTAGGCCGGCCAGAAGGCGTTGGGGTCGATCTGGGCCGCGGCGGCTGACGCCAAGGCGCCGGCCGCAAGGATCGTCGTCACGAGCTGACTCGTACGCATCTCTTCATCTCCTTCTCGTTGGGCGAGGGGGCTGGGCCCGTGCCGGCGCCCCGGTGGCTTGCTGGCGCCGGCCCGCAACGCGCAGCGCCGGCGGCGCCCGCCCGCAAGGATGCGGGCCGGGGGTGTTTCCTCCGCAGTTATGGCGATGAACCGACGAGAGTAAGGCCTCGGACCCGGAATGCCGCGCCCGCCCTGGCCGGGGCGCCGGCGGCCCTGCGACAGACAGATGATCCGCCCGCCGCGGACCGTGCGCGGACGAAAGCAGAGAATTCGTCGGCGTCGCACATGCCGGAGAACACGGTAGACGATTCCGGACATCCGCACAACCCAATTTTGCGGGGCGCACCACTCCGGCGTGGAGCGCGAGACCGCACCGCCGCGATCCCCAATACTCCCCCGATGCGCCGTGCCGGGCGGGTAGACTGGGGCATGCACCTGTGTGCGTGCCACGCATGCGGACTCGTTCACCGTGTCGGGCGCGTCCCGGCCCGGCACCGCGCCGCGTGCACCCGCTGCGGCGGGACCATCCGCACGGGAGGGCATCCCCGCGCCCCGGCCAGGGCGGCGGCCCTCGCGACGGCGGCGCTCCTGCTCTACCCGGCCGCGATGGGCCTGCCGATCATGACGCTCACGCGCATGGGCCATGCGCACGAGACCACCGTCTGGTCGGGCATGGTGAGCCTGCTCGCGGAAGGCCAGGTCGCGGTGGGATTGATCGTGCTGTTCTGCTCGGTCGTGGCGCCGGTGGTGAAGCTCGGGGCGATCCTGGCGCTCTCGGCGGGGGAGCTGGTGCTGCCGCGCCGGCACCGGGGCGCGACGTACCGCCTCGTGGAATTCCTCGGCCGATGGGGGATGCTCGACGTCGTGCTCATCGCGCTCCTGGTGGCGTCGGTGAAGCTGGGTGACGTGGTGCGGGTACAACCGGGCCCCGGGATCGCGGCGTTCGCCGGGGTCGTCGTGCTGAGCCTGCTGGCGTCGGCGGCGTTCGACCCGCAGACGATCTGGGGCCCGGCACGGGGTGGAAGCAGCGGCGCGAGAGGCCGCGCCGACGCGCTTGGAGGCGGCACGTGAGCACGGCGGTGAAGAGTGAGCCGGGCGCGGAGGCGCGGAGCGAGGAGAGCGTCCCGGAGGCGAGGATTGCGCGCGTGCGCCGCTGGTCCTGGGTGTGGCTCGTGCCGCTGGCGGTGATCGGCGCGATGGTCGCGCTGGGCGTGCAGGCCTCGAAGGAGCGGCCGGTGCGGATCGCGGTGCGGTTCGCGGAGGGCTCGGGCCTGCGCCCGGGCGATCCCGTCACGTGCCGCGGCGTGCAGATTGGCGAAGTGCGGGAGGTGCGGCTCGCGAACGACGCGGCGTCGGTGGTGGCGAGCGTCGATCTCTCGCCCGATGCCGCGGGCGTGGCCGTGGAAGGGACACTGTTCTGGGTGGTGCGCCCGGAGGTGTCGCTCCGGCGCGTGTCGGGGCTGGACGCGCTCTTCGGGCCGAGGTCGATCGCTGTCGAGCCGGGGCCGGCGGGAGGCGAGCGCGAATCGGTGTTCGACGGGCTCGCGAGCGCTCCCCCGCTGCCGGTGGCGGCGGACGGCTCGCTCGTGGTGGTGGTGCGCGCGGCCCGGCGGAACTCGCTGGGGCCGGGCTCGCCGGTGACCTACCGCGACGTGGAGGTCGGGCGGGTCGTTGGCTACCAACTGGCCGACGACGCGGCCAGCGTGGAGCTAGCGCTGACGATCGAGCCCGCGTACGCCCCACTGGTGCGGGAGAACAGCAGGTTCTTCAACGTGTCCGGCATCAGCGCCGACTGGGGGATCTTCAAGGGGCTCGACGTGCGCACCGACTCGCTCGAATCGGTCGTGCTCGGCGGCATCGGGTTCGCCACCCCCGAGAAGCCCGGGGATCCCGTCGTGAGCGGGCACGCGTTCGAGCTGGCGGACGCGCCGGAAGATTCGTGGCTCGAGTGGCAGCCGCGGATCCCGCTCCCGAGCGGAGGCTGAGGCCCGGATGGACGGCCCGGCTCTTGACGCCAAAGCGGTTGTGCGGCGCGGGCGAGGCTGGTAGCTTGAACCGGCCGAGAGAGCTTCGAGCGCGAGGAGACCGAGATGAAGCAGAGATCGTGCCCAGTGGTCGCGGCGGCCGGGCTGGCCGTCGCGTGTTCCTCTCCCGCTTTGGCGCAGAGCCGTGCGGTCGCGACCCACACCGACGCCGCGGACCCCGTCGCCGGTGCGATCGTCGTGCGCGGGCTGCCCGCGTCCGGCGCGAGCGGTGGTTCCGATGAGCGGGGCGGCATCGCACAGTTGCCGGGGTTCCCGATCACCATCGGCCGGCACCCGAACTTCGTGCCCTGGCGGGGGCCGGCGCTGGTGGACCTCGACGGGGACGGTGACCTGGAGCTCTTGCAGAGCAGCACCGAGGGCCGGCTGTACGCATGGCACCACGACGCGACGCCCGTCGCGGGTTTCCCGGTGGCGACGACCGGGTTCCCGCAGTATCCGCCGGCCGTAGCGGACATGGACGGCGACGGTGACCCCGAAATCGTGCTGCACACGCGCGGGCTGACGAGCGGCGGGAGGCTGTACGTCCTGGACCACACGGGCGCCGTGCTGCCGGGCTTCCCGCTGAGCTTCAGCAACGAGAACGTGGAGTCGTCTCCCGCGCTCTTCGACCTGGACGGGGACGGGCAGCTCGAGATCCTCTCGACAGTCCGGGACTACCCGATCGGCTACCTGCACGTGGTGGAGTTGGACGGCTCCACGTGGGGCGGCAACTGGCCGGTGACGCTCAGCCACGTACCGACCGGGACGGTGGCCGTGGCGGACGTCGACGTGGACGGAGAAGCCGAGATCTTCTGCATGTCGTACGACCGGATGTACCTGCTGAAGCCGGACGGAACCGCGGAGGCCGGCTGGCCCCGCGGCATCTCGGGCGCGAACTTCAGCTATCAGTCCGCGGCCCTCGCGGACCTGGACGGCGACGAGGACCTGGAGATCGCGCTGGCGGCCCACCAGAGCGCGGCCGGGGCGTACGTGTTCCACCACGACGGCTCGCTCGCGTCGGGGTGGCCCTTCCTCTTCGACACGTGGTCGTACTGCGCGCCGACCGTCACGGACCTGGAGGGGGACGGCGCCCTTGAGGTGATCGCGGGGCAGGCCGGGATCTTCTTCGGCGAGAGCGATTGCTTCTGGGTGTGGGACGCCGACGGCGACACGCGCCCGGGGTTCCCGTACCGGCAGCTGTCGCACGGCGGCGGGAGCGAGGGGCCGTTGACCGTTGCCGATATCGACGGCGACGGTGTGATGGAGATCTTCGCGGACCACAACGTGATGGAGGCGGATCAGGGATACCTCTTCGGCGTAGACGCGGCGGGGAACGACCTGCCGGGATTCCCGCTGCGCCCCCGAGGCTTTACCTATCTCAACAGCGCGACGATCGCCGACGTGGACGGCAACGGCACGTACGAGCTCGGCGTGACGTCGTACTCGGACGGCAGCGTCGACGTGAACCTGTACACGCTGCCGACCTCCTACTCCTCCACCGGGCGGGAGTGGCCGACCTACCACTCGCGGTACACCCGGGACGGGCTGTTCGCGCCCGGATCGGAGTGCTACGCGGATTTCAATGCCGACGGCGCGGTGGACACCCGGGACGTGATCGCATTCCTGAACGCATGGAACGCGCAGAACGCCGGCGCGGATTGCGACGGCAACGGCCTGATCGACACGCGCGACGTGATCTGCTTCCTGAACGCGTGGAATGAAGGCTGCCCGTGAGGGCCGCGCCTAGCCCGCCGCGCCTGCCGCGTTGAGTGCCGCGAGGAACTCCGTCCAGGAGCGGGCGTCGGTGAGCTTGCCGACGGTGTGCGGACTCTGGCACACCTCCGCGACGCTGGAGAGCAGCCGGAGCTGGACGGTCGGATCCTCGGCGGGTGTGACAAGGAGCACGACGAGCTTGGCGGGCGACCCGTCGGGCGCGCGGAAGTCGATGCCCCCGGCCGAGCGTCCTATGGCGATGAGGGGCTGCGCGATGCCCGGCAGGCGCGCGTGGGGCACGGCGACCCCGCCGCCGATGCCGCTCCCCATCACCCGCTCGCGCGCGAGGGCGGCGGCCGCGGCCTGCGCGGGGTCCACGCCGCTGTCGGCGAGCGTCCGCGCGAGCTCCTCGATGGCGGCGAACCGGTCGTGGGAGAGGAGCTCGGGGATGAAGGTGCGGGGCGCGGCGAAGGTCCAGAAGCGGACGGGCTTGGGGCGTCCGAGCACGCGGTCGATGATGCCGCCGCTGGTGATGGACGTGACCAGGGCCATGACCACGAGGGCGACGAACAGCCGCTCGCCGATGAGCCCCGCATCGAGGGCGAGCAGCCCGAGGATGATCTCCATGGCGCCGCGGCAGTTCATCCCGACTCCGATCGCCCACGCCTCGCGCCGGACGAAGCCCGCCCAGCGCGCGGCCGCGACGCACCCGAGGATCTTGCCCACGGTCGCCAGGGCGATCACGATGAGCACGAGGACGAGGTCGAAGCTGGCGACGAAGTCCACGCGCAGGCCGATGGAGGCGAAGAAGAGCGGCGCGAAGATGAATGAGACGAACTGGTCGATGGTCTCGCGGGTGCGGGCGTGCATGTGGCGGGAGTCGCCCAGGGCGACGCCGCAGATGAACGCGCCGAAGATCGCGTGCACGCCGATCCACTCGGTGAACGCGGCGGAGGCGATGCCGAGCACGAGCACGAACCCGAGCACGCCGCCGGGCCAGCTGAGGTGTGCCTGCACCCAGGGCAGCACTCGGTCGATCGCCCACCGGCCGAGCGTGAGCATGGTCGCGACGAAGGCGAGCGTCGCGCCGACCGTCTCGGGAACGCTGAGGCCGGCGCCCGCGGTGTGCCCCATGAGCGCGAGAATGAGTGCGAAGACGATCCACCCGGCGAGGTCGTTAAAGACCGCCGCGGCGATGATCGTCATGCCGAGATCGGTGCGGAAGAGGCGCAGGTCGATCAGGATCTTGGCCACCACCGGCAGGGAGGAGATGGCCATCGCGGTCCCGAGGAAGAGCGCGAAGACGAGCCTGGGCTGCTCGGGCCCGGCGCCCCACGCGACCGGCGCGGAGTAGGCCAGCGGCGCCGCGATCGCGAAGGGCACGATCATGCCGCCGAGGCCGACCGACACCGCCGCGAGGCGCCGGCGCCAGATCGTGCCGAGGTCCACCTCCATGCCGGCCACGAGGAGGAAGAGCGTGATGGCGACGGTGGTCAGGCCGTGCATGACGAGGGCGAGCGGGCCCTCGCGCGGGAAGAGGGCGACGCTCGCACCCGGCAGCAGCGCGCCGAGCACCGTCGGGCCGAGGATGATGCCGGCGAGGATCTCGCCGATCACCGCGGGCTGCCGCAGGCGGCGCGCCAGCTCCCCGAGCAGCCTCGCCGCGCCCAGGAGCACGGCGAGCGCCAGGAGCAGCACGGTGACCTCGTGGTGCGAGAGCTGGCTCATGGTCATCAGCCCCGTGGCGGGCGGGGGCCCCCGGGCCGGCGGACGAGGAGCACCGAGCAGGGGAACCGCTGCAGCACCGTCTCGGTCGGGTCCCCGAAGAAGCGGTCCAGAAGCCCGATGCGCTGGTGCGGCGCGGCGAGCACGAGGAGGTCCGCGCCGACGTCGCTGGCGTAGGCGGTGGTCTGGACGAGGTCCTGGCCCTCGATGCACGCCAGGCGGGGCGAGATGCCGCCGAGGTCCAGCTCCTGCACCGCGTCGGCGAGCTGGAACCGCTGGGCGCCGCTGACCATCTGCTCGTAGCGGGCCTGGTCGGAGCCGGCGAGCACGGAATCGATGGCTCCGCGGGCCCGCGGGTCGTACTCGTGCACAATGTGGACAGCGCGGGCCGAAGCGCGCCGGGCAAGCCCAAGTCCGATCTGCGCCGCGGCGCGCGAATCATCGTCAAAATTCATGGCGATGGCCATGGAATCCAGGGTCGGTTCACCTGCGCGGTGGAGCGAGAGGTAGACCGAGCGGTCGGCGTGGCGGGCGAGCCTGCGCGCGACCGAGCCGAGGACGCCCCGGAGCAGGGGCGCATTCGCGACCGCCCCGGCGAAGATCAGGTCCGCGCCCCAGGCCTCCGCCTCGGCGAGGATGACCCGCTCGGGCCCGCCCCGGCGGGCGATCAGGTGCGGCGGGCCCGCCCCGGGCCCGAGCGCCTCGGAGAGAGTCCGGCGGACGAGCTCCTCGTCGTCCCCGGCGTGCACGAAGGCGAGCTCCCCGCCGCAGAGCCCCGCGAGCCACGCGGCCTCGCGGACGACCTCCGGCGCATGCGGCGAGACAGCGATGCAGGCGAGAATGCGGCTGAAGGGCGAGGCCTGGGCGGGCTCCGGCATGGCGTGAGCTTACCAGCTCGCTGCGTCAGCGGCTCGAAGCGGGAGACGGACGCCCTCACTTCATCTCGTTCAACCGGGTCTGCTCCCGTCGCGCCTTCTGGTAAAGGCCGTCCTTCTCGATCGTGTGCTCTACGGGCACGTGTTCGGGAGGCGTGAACTCCTCCAGCATGGGATACAGACGGAGCTTGTGCTCGGATTCCATCCGGAGAACCAGGAGTCTGTGTGCGCTGCGGTGAGCCGATTCCTGAGCATCGAGGTCGTGAAGAGCATCGACAACGTCATCCCAACGGCTCACGGCGTAGTCGATGGCGTCGCGACGAGAGCGATCGCCGTCGCGAAGGCGCAGATACGACGAGCTATAGATGGGGATATTCGCGACAGCCTGCTCCGCGTCGTAGCGAAGCTGCTCGATCCGGTCGGCGGCGGTGTCGATGCTTTGCGCCGCCCGCTCGAGCGCTTTGGCCGCGCGGTCCCGCTCCCGTGCGATGCGCGCGAGGTCGTTGCTCGCGCGGAGCATCTCTGCCATTCCTACGCGGGGGAGCTCGCGCCAGGCGACGCCGAGCGACGCGGCGAGAGCCGGGAGGTCTGCCGAGGGGATCGCGCGGGCGACGCCGAGATCGGCCATCTGCTCGGCGGTCATGGTCAGAACTGTCTGCGAGCCATCAATGACCCGGCTGCCGGCTGAGGATCGCGAGCCAGTCAATCGCACAAGTCCGTCAGCTTGAGTTTCGGCGTAGAGCTCCTTCTCCATGACCATCATGGCTTCGAATACTGCGGATGGATGACCTTTCGCGGCCGCCGCGGCGGCAACCTCGGCACAGAGTATCGAGTTCATCTTCGCGTCCACGTGGACGCTGCCGCTCGAATGGTCTTGAGCAAAGACCACCGCGCCGCCGGCACTGCCGCCGGGGAGGACATGGATAGTGTCGCAGGACGCGAGCACCCAGACGGCGGCGCTGATCGCGGACTCCACGATCGCGTGATACTGAAAGGAGGCATCGTGCTCGGCGAGCACGAGCTGCAGCACGCGCGCGTCAGCGACCCGCCCCCCGGGGCTGTCGATGACGAAAACGATGTCCGTGGCGCCGAGGGTAGCCGCGCGACGGAGCGCCCTCTGCACGCCGGGCGCGAGCGCGGCCACACCGATCTCACCCTCGATCGGCACGCTTACAACA
>DASRXL010000219.1:0-3535 GCA_035654175.1 Phycisphaerales bacterium | reverse complement strand
CACGATCTGGTCGCTCGTGACTTCCTCCGCTTCCGCCTCGTACGTGGTCAGAACGCGGTGACGAAGCACGTCCGGCGCAATCGCCTTCACGTCGTCGGGCGTGACGAACGCGCGGCCGCGCAGAAATGCGTGCGCGCGGGACGCCTGTGCCAGCGAGATCGTGGCCCGGGGGCTCGCGCCGAATTCGATCAGCGCCGCGAGGTCCTGCAACCCCGCGCTCGACGGCTCGCGCGTCGTGTGCACGATGTCGACGATGTAGTCCATGATCCGATCGTCCATGTACAGCTCGGCGATGCGCGACCGGGCTTCCATGATGGCCTGCGGCGTCGCGACGTGCTGGATGGCGATCGGCTCCCCTCCCGCCATCCGCTTCATGATCTCCTTCTCCTCGTCGCGCGACGGATAGCCGACCCGCAGCTTCAGCATGAACCGGTCGACCTGCGCTTCCGGGAGTGGATACGTGCCTTCCTGCTCGATCGGATTCTGCGTCGCGAGCACGAGGAAGGGCTCCTCGAGCTTGAAGGTCGTGCCGCCGATCGTCACCTGCTTCTCCTGCATCGCCTCGAGGAGCGCGCTCTGTACCTTGGCGGGCGCGCGGTTGATCTCGTCGGCCAGGAGCAGGTTGGTGAAGATCGGACCCTGCTGGACGGTGAACTCCCCGCTCCGCTGGTTGTAGATCATCGTGCCGATGAGGTCGGCGGGCAGCAGATCGGGGGTGAACTGGATGCGGTGGAAGCCGGCGTCGATGGACGCGGCGAGGGTGCGGACGGCGAGCGTCTTGGCCAAGCCCGGCACGCCCTCGAGCAGGACATGGCCGTCGGCCAGCAGCCCGATGAGGAGGCGGTCGAGCATGGCCCGCTGGCCCACGATGACCCGGCCGAGCTCCTCCATGAGCTCGGCGGTGACGCGCGCTTCCGCCGCCACCTCGTCGGCCGCGGGCAGGTCGGCGTGGCGGGGATCTGGGAGGGATGTCATGGACCAAATGTAGCCGAACCGGCGTCGGCTATGGTCCGTCGTACAGCCTGGCGGGGGGCTCGCCCCAGTCCAACGGGCCGGCGCGGACGGCCGCGGCGTCTTCGCCGAAGACCTCCGCCCGGCGGCGCCGCTCGACGGCGGCTCCCCAGATGTACTTGGTCCCGTTGTGCCGGGCACCCGAGTACCAGAAGATGACGGCATCGGTCGCCGCATCGTAGGCGAAGCTGCTCCGGTACACGATGTCGTAGAGCTCGGGAATGCGGCCGCGGGTGAGCACGGGCGCCGGCTGGACCGTCCACGTATGGCCGTCGGGGCTCGTCGCGAGATAGAGCGCCGGAGTGGCGCAGTCCCCGCCCCGCTTCACGTTGTACAGGGCCCAGAACTCGTTGCGGCTCGGAATCCACTGCACTTCCAGATGCCACGGGTAGAGGCCCTGCTGCTCGAGCCCGACCCCTTCGGGCTCCGACCAGTGGATTCCATCAGACGAGCGGCGGACCTCGATCGCCGTGTACGGCGCGCCGCACCCGAGCGACCCCGCGTTCACCGCCCACATCCACCAGTCGCCGTCGCCCCGCCGCACGATCGTCTGGCTCACCACCTGGTGGTTGGGCGCGCGCGCGACCTCGACCGGCGGAGACCAGCGGATCCCGTCGGCCGTGCGGGTGAGCAGGATGATGTTGTCGGCCGTCACCTGCCGGTAGTACAGCCACAGCTCGCCCGTTCCCTCGACGTAGAGCATGTCGGGGTCGGAGAGATGCCCGTTCGTCGGACGGATGACCGGATTCGGCGCCCCCGGCGGCAGGGCGAACCGATCCAACCTCTCGCCGATGAAGTGCGACGGGTTCTCGTGCGCCGCGTCGCCGAACGGATACGGCGTGATGGCGAGGTGGTGCCCGGCCTGGGTGACGCCGTCGGGCACGCGCGCGTAATCGGGGTGCACCACCTGCTTCGATCCCTCGTACGTCTGAAGATCGAGAACGTGCACCTCGCCGAACGGCATCTGGCCGGGCGCCTCGGCGATCGCGGTGAAGGTCGCGGGCTCGAGCTGGGCCACCGCCGCCGTGGCGCGGCTCACACCCTCCACTCCGCCGAGCACCCAGCGGGCGCGCGCCTGGCCCTGCGCGTCGGTGGTGTGCGTGACCGCCGTCATCCGCCCGTCGCCCTCGGCACTCCAGGTCACCTCGACGCCGGCCACCGGTTGGCCGGAGGCGTCGAGCACCGTGGCCACCACCGGGTCGGGCAGCAGCGAGTGCACCGGCCCGATTTGCCCTTCGCCGCCGGTGGCCCGCACGCTCGCGGGCGCGGGTGGTCCCGACGTGTCGCCGCAGGCGCACAGGAGGAGGAACAGAGCAACGCCCATGACGTCGCTCGCGATGGGTTGAGATGGCATACGCTGGTTAGACAGCGGAATCGCGGAAAACGTCACACGGGCTCTCATGCGAAACTCTCCGCGAGAAGTCGTCGTCATGTTTCGTTTGTGCCGCGCGCACGAGCGTGCGCCCGATGCAGCGATGACGAGTCGTGTGTTCGCTACGCGGTGGCGTGAACCGATGTTTCGGCTGGAAGTCGCGCGGACGTTTCAGCACTGCGACGCGGTGCGCGTTCGGCGACGACGTGATGGGGAAAACGTTTCAGCGGTGCGACGTGACGCGCGGATGTTTCAGCGGTGCGACGTGGTGCCGCGCGTCAGCGCTTACAGATGAGACGTCGTTTCATCCGAAGTGCGACGCGGGACGAAAGTCGCGCATCAGTGCAGGGGTTGGTCGCGCCCTTCGTCGCCGACGTTTCAGGACTGGAGCTGAGAAACGTCTCGCGCGCGTGAAGCGGCGAGGCACGGTGCGCGACAGACTGCCTTGGACAATCCCCGCGCCTGGCGTCGACCGAAGGCGCGCGTGAGGGACCGGCGAGGTCCGCACACTGCATGGTTCGGACACCGGCGTGGGATCAGGAGCGCCGAGGGGCCTGCGGCGGGACGGTTGTGGGCGGATCGACAGCGATACGGAAGGGAATCGGCGGAGCGGCACGGATGCGATCGAGGGACCTTCAGGCAGCCCGCCCGAAGGTCCCTCGTCTGCTCGCCGTAGAAGCGCCTCGCTGCGGCCGGCTCAGATCGGGCCGTTGAACGCCGGATCCGAGGCGCGCGTCCGAAGCTCCGTTTCGCCGCCGCGGTACCACCCGCCCCGGAACTCGAAGTGCCGCTCGTCGAGGATCCGGCTGGCCAGCGCGGCCGTCCCCTGCTGCTGAACCTGCCAGAGCAGAAGCTTCGCGCCCATCTCGGCCGCCGGCTCCCAGACCCCGGCCTCGAGCTGGGGATACTCATCGGCGAACTCGGGCTTGAGCCTGCATTCCCGGGCGGTGAACTCCATTCCTACCTCCAGCATCGTGTCGGCGCGAGGGCGGTTCGGCATAGAAGGGGTGGTGGAAAATGCAGCCTCTGTGCGGGTCGCACCAGTAGGGGTGCAAGCCACGGGCCGTGGCCCGATTCTCGCATATCTCCTTGCCCGACAGGCGGTAAGCCCCGGGGGACGAGACCCCCCGCCCGGGCACCCGATGCGCGCCC
>DASRXL010000218.1:0-19457 GCA_035654175.1 Phycisphaerales bacterium | reverse complement strand
ACAGGGCCGGGGATGTCGCGGCGAAGGCGGCGGACGAGGCGGCGGGGGCGCTGATCGAGGCGCATCTCGCCGGGCAGTTCCCATCGTCCCCGGCGTTGGAGACCGATCGCTGAGCGGGTCCTGAAAGGCCCCGCCCCGGTCCATACACTCTCCGCGATGTCCGACAAGCCGCTTGCAGCCCAGGTATTGATCGTGGAGGACGAGGCGGAGCACGCCGAGGTCATGGCCGCGGCGCTGCGCAAGCCCGGGCACGTGTGCACGATCGTGCACGACGTTTTGGGAGCGGTCGAGGAGCTGAGCAACGGCACGTTCGACGTGGTGATCACCGACCTGCGGATGCCCGAGTCGGGGGGCTTCCGGGCCTCCTCGGGCGGGGCGGTGGGGGCGGACGGCGCCGACGCGGGGCTGGTGGTGCTGCGCGAGGCCAAGAGGCTCCAGCCGCACGCCGAGGCGATCATGGTCACGGCGCACGGCGACGTGCCGACGGCGCGTGCGGCGTTCAAGGAGGGGGCGTTCGACTTCGTGGAGAAGCCGCTGGACCTGGAGCTGTTCCGCTCGGTGGTGAACCGGGCGGCGGAGGCGGTGCTGCTGCGCCACGAGGCGCCGGAGGTCGGCGAGCTCGTCCAGCACGACGGGTTCGAGGGGATCATCGCCGGTTCCGAGCCCATGCGCCGCATCCTGAGCACGGTGCGGACGGTGGCGGCGAGCAACATCCCGGTGCTGATCACGGGCGAGAGCGGCACGGGCAAGGAGCTGATCGCGCGGGCGCTGCACGACCACTCCAAGCGGGCGCAACGCCGGTTCGTGGCGTTCAACTGCGCCGGCCAGGCCGAGAGCCTGCTCGAGGACGGGCTCTTCGGGCACGTGCGCGGGGCGTTCACCGGGGCGGACAAGGACCGCGAGGGCGTGTTCGAGTACGCCGACAAGGGGACGCTTTTCCTGGATGAGATCGGGGACATGCCGCTGGCGATGCAGGCCAAGCTGCTGCGGGTGCTGGAGACGGGCGAGGTGGTGCGGCTCGGTTCGAACGCGGCGAGGAAGACGGACGTGCGCTTCGTGAGCGCGACCAACAAGGACCTGCGGGCGATGGCCCGGGAGGAACGGTTCCGCGAGGACCTGTTCTTCAGGATCAACGGCGCCCACATCCACTTGCCGCCGCTGCGCGACCGGCGCGAGGACATCCCGCGGATCGTGCGCCACGCGATCGCGAAGTACGCCGGAGAGCTCGCCCCGGAGGCGGTGGTGCCAGGGATCACGGACGCGGCGCTGATGCGTCTGACGGCGTACGACTGGCCGGGCAATGTGCGGCAGCTGCTCAACGTCGTGCAGAACATGACGGTGATGGCGCTCGGCGAGGCGGGCGGCTCGGGGGCCGTGGTGCTCGACACCCGCCACATCCCCGACGACATCCGCTCGGAGGAGAGCGCCGCCGAGCCGGGAGAGGCGGGGGCGATCGGCTCGCTCGCCGGCGCGAGCCTGGAGCAGCTCGAGAAGCGGGCGATCCGGGAGACGCTCAAGCTCACGGGCGGAAACCGCGAGCACGCGGCGAAGCTGCTGGGCATCGGGGAGCGGACGCTGTACCGCAAACTCAAGGAATATGGGCTCAGGTAGCGGCCTCCTTCGCGCCGGGGGCGAGCCGGCCCGCGCCGGGCCGGTTGCGCGGTGGAGCATCGCGCCGGGTCGAAATACCGGGCCGAACACTGGGCCGACACGGCCCGGCCCGCGAGGGCGTTACACTCGGCGCCGTGCGAGTGCTCGGCATTGATCCAGGTCTCCGCATCAGCGGGTACGCGTGCCTCGACGGCTCCCCCGAGACTCCGACGATCGTCGAGGCGGGCGTGTTCCGGCTGGCGCAGAGGACCAGGAGCGAGGATGCCGAGGGCGCGGTCACGACCTCCGCGGCCACGGTGTCGGCTCGGCTGGTGGAGCTGGACCGCGACTTTCGCGAGGCTCTGCAGCGGCTCGGGCCCGAGCTCGTCGCGGTCGAGTCGCTCTTCGCCCACTACAAGCACCCGGCGACCGCGATCGTGATGGGGCACGCACGGGGCGTGCTGCTCCTGGCGATCCGGCAGGCGGGGCTGCGCTTGGTCGAGCTCAAGCCCAACGAGGTGAAGAAGTCGCTCACCGGGCATGGCCACGCCAGCAAGGCGCAGATGCAGGCGGCGGTGCAGGGGGCGTTCAGCCTGGCCGAGCCGCCGAACCCGCCGGACGTCGCGGATGCGATCGCGATCGCGCTGTGCGCCAAGAGGCGAGCCATGTTCTTACCCCCGGGCGCCGTGGTCTGAGCGGGTCTTCGAGCCAAGGCCGCGCGGCCGCGAGCGACCGCCCGCGTCACCAGTCGAGCGTGCCGCGCCAGGCGGCGGTCAGCGACTCCACGCCCACGTCCAGCCCGAGAGCCTCGCAGCGCAGCCGGCCTGAGCCGTCGAGCACGCCGATCTCGCGGACGCTCACGCCGCGGGCGCGCTCGGCGACGAGCCGCTCGGCCTCGCCGGCCCGGAGCGCGGGGACCTCGAGCAGATAGCGCCCCGGCGTCTCGGCGAACATCCAGGCGGTCGGATGGATCGAGTCGGGCGGCGCGACGAGCTGCGCGCCCAGCGGCGCGCGGGGCGAGCCGCCCCCGATGAGCATCTCCGCGACGGCGACGGCGAGGCCGCCGTCGGAGCAGTCGTGCGCAGCGGCCGCGAGTCCATCACGGATGCACGCGGCGACGGCGCGGGCGGTGCGCGCGCCGGTGTGCGGGTCGAAGCGGGGCACGGCGGGCGACAGCCCCTGGGCCTGCGCGGCGTCGGCGACGATGCGGAGCAGGTCCTGCACGCGATCGGGGCCGATCTCGGCGGCGAGCCGCTCGATCGCGGGGTTGCCGAGACGGGCCGCGAGGCGCTTGGCGGCCTCGCTCGCGCGCGGGCCGAACGAGGCGACGAGCTGGTCGAGCTTGCCGACCGCCACCGGCGCGAGCGAGCGCAGGAGCGATCGGGCGTGCGCTTTCGCGCCCTCCGGCAGCCCGGCGAGCACCGCGCCGGCGCGGCGCTCGATCTCCGCCGCGAGCGGGCCTGCGTCGGCGGCGAACGCGGCGCGGGGCGCGCCGAAGAGCTGGGCGTGGTGGGACCCGCCCATCGCGCCCGTGGTCCCGCCGACGAGCAGGAGCACGTTCCCGGCGCGCTTGGCATCCATGGTCACGCACCGGGCGAGGTCGGGGACGACACCCATGCCGGTGATGAGCAGCGTGGGGGGGATCTCGATCGTCCGCCCGGGTGCCCCGCCCTCGCCGGGGATCGTGAACTGATTGTTCAGCGAGTCCTTGCCGCTGACGAAGGGCGTGCGGTAGGCCTTTGCCCCGTCGTAGCAGCCCTCGGCGGCGCGGACCAGCGAGCCGAGGTTCTCCGGCTTGTTGCAGCTCGGCCAGCAGAAGTTGTCGAGGATCGCGATGCGGTCGGGATCGGCGCCCACGCACACGAGATTGCGCACGCACTCGTCGATGCCGGCGATCGCCGCGAGGTAGGGGTCGCCGCCGATGACGGGATCTCCGAAGCCGGTGGCCAGGCCGCAGGCCACGGCCACGCCGCGCCCGGAGCCGGGCACGGGCTCGACCACGCTCGCGTCGCCCGGCCCGCGCCCGGCGGGGCCGACGAGCGGGCGGAGGATGGTGTTGCCCTGCACCTCGTGGTCGTACTGGCGGATGATCCAGTGCTTGCTGGCGATGTTGGGGTGGGCGAGGAGAGCGAAGAGCGAATCAGCGAGGGAGCGAGACAGCGAGACAGGGGAGGGGATCTGGGCCGCCGTGTCCCGTCCTGCTTCGCTGTCTCGCTGTCTCGCCGTCTCTCTCGAAGCCCACACGGCCTCGCGGGTGGGCTGCGGGAGCCCCTCGTGGAGGAAGTGCATCGGCAGGCGGCCGACCTCCGTGCCCCTGTATGTCAGGACGAGCTCGGCGCCGGGGGTGCCGAAGGTCCCGAGCACGGCCAGCTCAACGTGCTCCTCGTCGCAGATGCGCCGGAGCGAGGCGAGATTCTCGCGCGGCACGGCGAGCACCATGCGCTCCTGCGCCTCGCTGATCCAGATCTCGGTGTAGGTGAGGCCGTCGTACTTGAGCGGGGCGTTCTCGAGCTGAACGGCCGCGCCGATCGCGCCCCCCATCTCGCCGACGGCCGAGCTGAACCCGCCGGCGCCGCAGTCGGTGATGGCGTGGAACAGGGGTCGAGCGACGGAGCGACGGAGCGACTGAGGGTCGGAATCGGCGGTGCGTGAATCCCCTTCGTCGCTCCGTGCCTTCGCCGCTTCGTCGCTGCCGGCGACATAGTCGCGGGCCCGCAGGATCGCATCCAGCAGGCGCTTCTCCTCGATGGCGTTGCCGATCTGCACCGCGTGGCTGAACTCGTCGGTGTGGGTGTCGGTCAGCTCGGCGGAGCTGAAGGTGGCGCCGTGGATGCCGTCGCGCCCGGTCCGCCCGCCGAGGGCGACGATGAGGTCGCCGGGCCTCGCGGCCCCGTGGATCCTGTCGCGCGGCATGACGCCGATGCACCCGCAGAACACGAGCGGGTTGCCGACGTAGCGGTCGTCGAAATACACGGCCCCGTTCAGCGTCGGGATGCCCATGCGGTTGCCGTAGTCGCGCACGCCGGCGACAACGTCGGTCAGAATGCGCTTCGGGTGCAAGCAGCCCGCCGGGAGCGAAGCAGCGGAGGGGCGAGACAGTGAAGCAGGGGCATCAGCGCCGACGGCGGGCGCGTCTTCCCCTGTCTCGCCGTCTCGCCGTCTCGCCGTCTCGCTCTGGGTCCAATGCTCCGGGAAGGCCACGCAGAACACATCGGTGTTCGCGATCGGCTTTGCCCCCAGGCCCGTGCCGATCACGTCGCGGATGCATCCGCCGATCCCCGTGGCCGAGCCGCCGTAGGGCTCGAGGGCCGAGGGGTGGTTGTGCGTCTCGACCTTGATGCAGACCGCGGTGTCGTCGTCGAGCGCGATCACGCCCGCGTTGTCCTTGAAGACGCTCAGCGTCCAGTCCACGCCCTCGGCGATCAGCTCGTGCGTCGCCGCGGCGACCGTGCTCTTGAGCAGGTTGTCGATCGTGACCGAGCCGTCCTCGTGCACCGTGTGCCCCGGCCGCCCCTCCCAGTCGATCAGGTCCGCCCCATGCTGTCTTCCCCCTGCCTCGCCGTCTCGCTGCCTCGCCGTCTCGCTGCGATACCTGATCCTGCTCTTGAGCGTCTTGTGCACGCAGTGCTCGCTCCAGGTCTGGGCGAGCGTCTCGAGCTCGATATCCGTCGGCTCCCGGTCGAGCCGGCGGTACTCGTCGCGGATGGCCCGCATCTCCTCGGGGCTGAGGAATAGGTGCGCCTCGCGCGAGAGCTTCGTCAGGCCCGCGTCGTCCAGGCGCCGCAGGGGAATGTGGCGCAGGCGGAACTCCGCGGCGTGCCCGAGGGGCAGCCGGTCCGGGTGGTACGGCTCGGTGTGGATCGCGTGCACCACCGGGTTGGCCAAGAGGCGCGTCGCCAGCTCGGCCGCACGGCCGGCGCCCGGCCCGCGCAGGTCGTACCGCCACCCGGTCGACACGCGGACCTCCTGGAGCGGCAGGTCGAGCAGGTCCGCCGCGGCCTCGCGCACGGATTGGGCGGCCGGATCCATGACGCCCGGGAGCGGGTGGACCTCGACGCTCGCGCCCCCGGGCTCGGCCGGGCCGGCGCCGGTGCGCCACTGCTCGACGACGGCGTCCGCGAGCAGCCGCTCGCCCACGGCCTTGACCTGGGCCGGCCCGATCGCCGCCTCGATCAGGTACACGCGCCTTGCCTCGACCGCGTCGAGACGGATCCCGAGCGACTCGGCCTCGGCCTTGACGCGCAGGCCCCGGGCGTTCGCGCGACCCGGCCCGGGGAAGACCTCGAAGCGGTGGACAACGGCGGCGTACGCGGCGGCGGTCGGCATGGGCGATCATACGACCGAGAACGCGCGCTCCCCGACGCACGGGTACAGTCCGGCCCATGACGGCCCAGCGTCCCAGCGTCGAGCTCTATACCGACGGCGCGTGCTCCGGCAACCCCGGCCCGGGCGGGTGGGGTTACATCCTGCGCCACCCCGCGACCGCCAAGGAGCGGGAGGCCTCGGGGGGCGAGCCGGCGACGACCAACAACCGCATGGAGCTGACGGCCGTGATCCGCGGGCTCGAGGCCCTGACGCGCCCCAGCGTCGTGGACCTCTACTCGGACTCGCAGTACGTCCTCAACGGGCTCAAGGAATGGATGGCCTCGTGGAAGCGCCGCGGCTGGAAGACGGCCGAGAAGAGGGCCGTGAAGAACCAGGACCTGTGGATGCGCCTGGACGAGCTCATGGCGGAGCATGAGATCCGGTTCCACTGGGTGCGAGGGCACAACGAGCACCCCGAGAACGAGCGGTGCGACGCGCTCGCGGTGGCGGCGAGGGACCGCGCCGCCGCCGCCAAGTGAAGCTGTGACGTCTGGTGCGGTCGCGAGCCCTGTCCGGCCTGGGTCCCCTGCGCCGGTTCGGCGGGCGCGGCAAGCGCGGGCGCCCGGCGGGGCGGCCGGCTGCTCTGGACGCCGCCGTCCACCACGCCGATGAACGCCCCGATCCCGCAGACACCCGCCCGGGCCGGGCGGCCGATCGTGGGCAGGAGGCGATGCCTTGGACCTCGAAAAGATCCTTCAGTACGCCAACGAGTCCGACGCCTCGGATATCCACATCGTGGCGGGGCACCAGCCCACGATGCGGGTGCACCAGATCGTCCGGCGGATGGACCTGCCGGAGATCAGCCCCGACATGGCGGCGGCGTACTTCAAGCACATCGCCTCCGACGAGGCCCAGTCGATCTTCGAGCGCCAGAAGGACGCGGACTTCTCCTTCTCCAACGAGAAGTTCGGCCGCTACCGCGTGAACGCGCACATGCAGCGCGGCGCGCTCGCGATGGCGATGCGAACCATCAAGACCAAGGTGCCGCCGCTGGCGGCCCTCAGCCTGCCCGAGGTCATCGCCCGCCTCACATACCTGCCGCGAGGGCTCGTGCTCGTCACCGGCGACACCGGCTCCGGCAAGTCCACGACGCTCGCCGCGATGATCCAGGCCATGAACGAGCGGTACGCCAAGCACATCATCACGCTCGAGGACCCCGTCGAGTACGCCTTCAAGAGCGACAAGTGCCTGATCGAGCAGCGCGAGCTGGGCCAGGACATGCCCACCTTCGCCTCCGGCCTCAAGCACGCCCTCCGCCAGGACCCGGACATCGTGCTCGTCGGCGAGATGCGGGACCTGGAGACGACCGCCCTGGCGATCTCCGCGGCCGAGACGGGCCACCTCGTGCTCTCGACCCTGCACACCGTGAACGCCTCGCAGACGGTCGAGCGCATCATCGACATGTACCCGGCCGGCCAGCAGAACCAGATCCGGGCGATGCTCGCCGGCACGCTGCAGGCGGTCGTCAGCCAGACCCTGTTCACGCGCCAGGACAAGCCGGGCATGGTGCCCGCCGTCGAGGTGCTCCTGTGCACGCCCGCCGTGCGCAACCTGATCCGCGAGAGCCGCACGTTCGAGATCCCGAACGTGATCGAGACGAACCGGGCGATCGGGATGTGCAGCCTGGACACCGCGATCGCCGAGCTGTACTTCAACGGCCTGGTCAGCAAGGAGGACGCCATCGCCCAGGCCGTCCACCCCGACAAGCTCGCCCGCCAGCTCGCCGCCTGAACGGAGAAGGTGATCCATGCCGCAGTACCGCTACCAGGCGCGCAACGGCTCGGGACAGGTGCAATCCGGCGTGCTCGCCGCCGACTCGGCGACGACCGCGGCCACGCTCCTGCGCAACCAGGGGCTCCACGTGATGGCCCTCTCGCCGGCGGGCGTCGAGGTGGCCGGCGGGATCGCCGACGTCTTCAAGCGGCTCAACGCGCGCAAGCCCACGACCAAGAACGTGCTCGACTTCACCACGCAGCTCGCGGTCATGATCCGCGCGGGCATCAACCTGCGCGCGGCCCTCGACGGCATCGCCGACCAGACCACCCACGCGACCTTCCGCAAGGTCGTCAACGACCTCAAGGAGGACGTGGAGAGCGGCAAGCAGTTCTCCGAGGCCATCGCCAAGCACCCCAAGCTCTTCGGCCCGCTGTACGTCTCGATGGTGCGGGCGTCCGAGATGTCCGGCTCGTTCAGCGAGATGCTCGACCGGATCGCCGGCTACATCGCCCAGCAGCTCGAGACGCGCAAGATGGTCATCGGCGCCTCGATCTACCCGGCGATCATCGGCTCGCTCGCCGTCGCCGTCACCGTCTTCCTCCTCGCGTTCGTCCTGCCGCGGTTCTACACCGTGTTCGAGGGCAAGGAGGACGTCCTCCCCTGGGCCACCCGGTTCCTCATGAGCGTGAGCCAGTTCCTCACCAGGCAGTGGCCGTTCGTCATCGGCGGCGCCGCGGCGGGGGGCGGCCTGCTCTTTGTCGTCGCCAGGACCGACGTCGGCTCGTTCTGGATCGACAAGCTGAAGATCACCCTCCCCGTGCTCAGGGGGATGTTCTCCTCGCTCTACATCAGCCGCTCGCTCCAGACCATGGGCCAGCTCATCAACGCCGGCGTGCCGATGCTCGACACCCTGGCGATCACCGGCGACATCTCGGGCAACCAGCTCTACAAGGGCATGTGGCACCGGGTGCACTCGAGCGTCAAGCAGGGCCGGAAGATCTCCGCGCCCCTGATCAAGGACGGCCTGCTGCCCAAGAGCGTGGTGCAGATGATCTCGGCCGGCGAGGAGTCCGGTAAGCTCGGCGAGGTGCTCGACGAGATCAGCGCCTACTACGCCAAGCAGTTAAAGGACCAGATCAAGGCCGTGACGAGCATGATCGAGCCCCTCATGATCGTTGTAATGGGCTCAATCGTCGGCTTCATCGCCATGGCCATCATCCTGCCGATCTTCAAGATGAGCCAGCTGGTCCAGTGACCGATCCTGGTGCTGGGGTCGGGCCGCGCCCGCCCAGCGACGGGGGGCTTCGACGCGGCCGCGACCGCGGAGGGCTGCCGATGTCGCCGAACCGACTCTCGAAGCACGTGCGCGGGGCGCGCCGGTCCGGCGCGTTCACCCTGCTGGAGGCGGCCCTCACGCTCGTCATCCTCGGCGTCGGCGTCCTGGCGATGGTCGATGCGCAGTCCGCGTTCATTCAGAGCAACCTCTGGTCGTCGCACGCCGCCACCGGCACGTTCCTGGCCCAGGAGATCCGCGAGCTCTCCCGCCACTTCTCGCGCCACGACCCGGTGCGGGGCCTCTCCCCGGACGGCGCCGGGCAGGTCCTCTTCGGCATGGAGGAGGGGGAGGTCACGGTCGGCGACATCGACGACGTGGACGACCTCGACGGGCTCCGCTTCGGCCACGAGGGGAACATGGCCGGGCCGATCAGCGCCACGGGCGCCGTGATCCCCGAGATCGGTCTCGACGGAGAGGTCGAGCTCGACGGCGAGGGCGAGCCGGTGCCGATGGCCGGATGGGCGCAGCAGATCGTCGTCGAGAAGGTCGAGCCGTACGACACGTCCGTCGTGCGGGCCGACGACTACTGGCGCGAGACCGACGCCGACGGGTACCCGCCGCTCGCCCTGGAGTCGTTCCCGGCGCGGGTGACCGTGATCGTGACCTTCACGCCCGCCGGCGGCGCGGAGCTCGAGATGGCGAGGGTGAGCTGGATCGTTCCCTGAGGGTGCGGTGGGGGAGGAGAGGTCTCGTGCTGATGCGACGGAAGGCACAACTGCGGGTCCGAAGGCGCTCCCCGCGCTCGCGCCGGGGCGTGGTCTCCGTGCTCGCCATGATGTTCCTGGTGCTGTTCGGCTCGCTCGTCGCCGCGATGGCGATCGCCAGCCGCGGCAACATCCGGACCGCGAGCACGCACCTCCAGGTCACGCGCGCCCTCGGCGCGGCGGAGACCGGGCTGGTGGTCGCGCGCAACCGGCTCTCGGACGCCGCGTCCCGGTTCGTGGTCGAGGAGAGCGACATGTCCGCGGCGTTCGTCGAGTCCCTGTGGCTCGGCGGCCTGGGAGGCTGGGGCGAGTACACGGTGCTCGAGAACCCCGACGGCTATCTCGACACGCCCGCCGGCGTCGCCGAGGCGCTGCTCTTCCTGCATTCGCTCGACGCGAACATCGTCGTCGAGTCCGACTCGGACATCTCCGCGCCCATGATGACCAGCGCCTGGCCCGACGCGGACGCCTCGGTGTACAAGTCCACCGACTGGATCATCACGCCCATCGTGGCGATCGATGCGCCGGCGGACAGCGGGCCGCCGCCCGCGGGATACCAGATCGTCTACGCGCCGCTGGCCAACGGCACGGATGTCCGGATCATCGTCATCGGCTACGACTTCCAGGACAACCGGCCGCCCATGACCCGCACGATCATGCAGGACTTCCGCATCTCGAAGCGCCTGGACCAGGCCGTGGTCAGCCCCAGCCGCATCCTCATCGGGAAGAACGTGCAGGTCGTGGGCGACCTGGGCGCACGGTTCAACGCCGTCGAGTTCGACCACGGTGACCCGCTGGTCACCAAGTCCGACTTCTACCACATCGACCCGGTCCTGGACTCCAAGCTCGAGTCGTTCTACGCCGTCGCGTCGGACCCGGCGATCGACGTGGACGGCGACAACAGGCTCCGTCCCGACCACCCGATCGAGGGGCCGAGCATCCCCGACTCCTACGCCGACGACGGCGGCGACCCCGACCCGGGCGCGGCCTTCAGCGACGCGACCGGCGACGGCTACGTCGACGAGTTCGACCTCTTCATCAACCACTACGACCAGGACGGCGACGCCCGCGTCGAGATCGCCTCGGAGCTCGTCGACGGCTCGGGCGGGGCCGTCGACGCCGACCTCGCGTACCTCATCGACTCGTGCACGCCGGACCGCAACCGCAACGGCGTCTACGGCTTCGACGACGTCAACCGGAACGACCGCTACGACCCCGACATCGGCGAGGAGTTCCTCGACTGGGAGTGGTACACCGACAGCTCCACCGGCGACACCTACAAGGTGTACCTGGACAACGAGCTGGGATTCCTGGACGGGTTCCTCGACCTCATGGACCGCTACGTGAAGGTGAACGGCCGCCTGGTCTTCAACACCAGCGAGTCGGCGTGGGCGGCGGCCAACCCCGACTACAACGAGGCGCTGCACGGGGCCGTGAGGCCCGACGAGGGCGACGCGCCGCGCGTGTTCGAGGCCGCCGAGAACGAGCTCCCGCTCATCACCGCCGCGAGCTTCTCCGAGTCGGAGCTCGCGCTCCAGGGCGCCGCCGACGGCCTGGACTTCTGGCAGCAGGTGGCCGACAACCTGGGCGTGAGCGTCGGCGACCTCGCGACCTATGAGGAGCCGCACGCCTCCGGAGACTCCTACACCGACGGCAGCGGCAACGAGGTCTTCTACCCGCGCTTCCTGCGCCTCGATCCCGACGCGGACATGAACGGTCTGCCCGACAACTCCGACACGGCGTACTTCGAGCCCATGCCCTTCAACGCGCCGGCGCCCGTGGATTGGTACTACCGGCCCGTGTTCGAGCACATGATCTTCCGCGACGCGCAGGTCCCGATGGGGCTGAACGCGCTCTTCATCGACTGCACGTTCGTGGGCGCGACCTACGTCCGCGCGGAGACCGCGAACGTGAACGCGCTCGACCCCGCCAAAGCGCAGATCGCCTGGAACGAGTACGGCAAGATGGTGTACGACTCGGCGACGGGCCGGCCCGCCCCCGCCCGGGAGCGATTCGTCTTCGGCGACGAGGCGAGCGAGTACGACCCCGGCACCGGCGTCTGCGACTGCCCGCCGCTGGACGACACCGTGCTGCCGCCCGAGGCCCGCCCCCCCAACCAGCTCCTGCTCATGTCCACCAGCCCGATCGACAAGGCGGATATCCCCGCCAGCGAGGTGAGCAACTACGACCCCGACGACTACGCCGCGCTGCCCGACCCCCTGGTGATCCTCGCCTACCGCGACATCGGCGCCGGGCTCCAGCTCGTGCCGACGCGCGTCACCGACACGCGCCCGTACTCCAACAACGTGCGCTTCCACGACTCTCTGTTCGTGGGCTCGATCGTGAGCGACGTGCCCCAGGAGTACACGCACGTCCGCAACAAGCTGCAGTTCACGGGCAAGACCCGCTTCCTGCAGGAGCACCCCACCGACGACTCGCTCAACCCGGAGGAGCAGGACCTCGCCGAGCTCGTCAAGAGCTCGATGCTGCTCCCGAACTTCTCGGTGGACGTGGGCACCTTCAACAGCCCGCCCGAGCAGGAGGTCAAGCTCCACGGCACAGTGGTGGCGGGCGTGCTCGACGTGCGCGGCAACGCGGAGATCGAGGGCTCGCTCCTTCTCACCTTCGCGCCCGTGCACGGCGAGGGGCCGCTCAAGGACGTCAACGGCCAGCCGATCGGCAACCCCGCCGGGTTCAACGCCAGCCTCGGCTACTTCGGCCCCGACGACGGCGACGAGGAGTCGCTCGACCCCTGGCTGCTGCCCGAGGTGGACGGCGTGAAGATCGTCGGCTGGGACCTCGACGGCGACGGCTTCGCCGACCTCGGCCCCGAAGAGCAGCCCACGCAGGAGCAGCTCGACGCCGGGGCGGTCACGATCCCGTTCAACGGGTTCGGGCGCATCCGCCTCGAGTTCGACCCCGAGACGGCCCTGCCCGACGGCCTGATGCTCCCGATCAAGGCCGTCGAGCTGACCGAGACGTACAAGGAGGGCAAGCTTTGAGCCACCGGCAGTCCCAGCCCCGGGGCGGCGCGGCGCGGGCGTTCAGCGTGGTCGAGCTCCTCGTCGCCCTGACCATCAGCTCGCTGCTCCTCACCGCCACGCTCGTCGCCCTCGACGCGAGCTTCAAGAGCTACAAGGTGACCACCGAGTCCGCCTCCTCGCACGTCGTGGCGCGCATGGTCATGCACCGCATGACCACGATGATCCGCACGGGCTAGGACTTCGGCCCCTACCCCCTGAACCCCATCCTCGACCCGGTGCTCGTGCCGGACCCGCCCGCCCTCGAGTTCGTCACCTCGCGCGACGACGCGACCGGAGAGGACACGGTGGTCAGGCTCGAGCGCCGCGACGCCCCCGAGGGCTCTGCCGCCGCGTACGAGCTGTGGTACACCCAGACGCAGGTTCTCGACGGCAACCCCGTGGGGGAGCCCGAGGAGTATCCGCTGCTGACCAACGTGCAGAACATCACGTTCACGCTCTATTACGACGTCGGCCCGCGCCTGAAGGCGGCCACCGTGGACCTGACCATCCGGCCCGACGACCTCAAGGACGCCGCGATCGCGGCTGGGCTCGAGTCGGCGAGCCTCCGGCTGGTCAGCACCATCTCCCCCCGGCGCACCGACAACTGAGTAACGCGATCCACCACGGACCGGCTCGGCGCCTGACCTGAGGCCCGGCGAACGGCAGATTGATCGGCGGCCCGAGCCTCACCTCCGCGCAGCCTCACGGCGGGCCCCGGCGCGACCGCCAGCCCCCGACCGGCGCCGCCTTGGATCGCCGGATCGCGACTAGGGCGACGATCCCGATCACCACCATCAGCACGCTCAACCACTGCCCGCGGCTGAAGCCCAGCACCCGCTGCACCTGGAGGTGCGCATCCGGGAGGCGCACGAACTCGGTCAGCACCCGCTGCGCACCGTAGATGATCATGAACCACGACCCGACCACGCCCGGCTTCCGGGGCCTGGCCCAGATGAGCCACAGCGCCGCGCCGAGCACGATGCCCTCGCCCGCCGCCTGGAGCAGCTGCGAGGGGTACCGCGCCGAGAGGAGGGGCGCGAGCTCCGCCGCCAAACGCCGCCCCTCGGCCCCGCCGCCCTGGATCGTGTCCACGATGCGGTCGTAGGCGTGAGCCCACGCCTCCTCCGGGAGCATCTGCCCGCGGACCAGCCCGTCGAGCGCCCGCTCCTGCGCGTCGGTGCGGAACGACTGGTGGCCGCTGACGACCTCCTGGGGGAACCGCACGGCCCACCATGGCGCCGGCTCGCCGGGCGAGGCGACCACGCGCCCGAGGAGCTCGCCGTTCACGAAGTTCGCGAGCCTGCCGAGAAACAGGCCTATGGGCGCCAAGGCCGCGACCACGTCCATCGCGTGCAGCGGGCTGCACCGGCCCTCGATTGTGCCGTCGGGGAGCTTCCACCCGCGGCTGATGCGCCACGCCGCGATGATCACCCCGATGATCCCGCCGTGGCTCGCCATGCCTCCGCGCTGCACCGCGAGCACGCCCCACCAGGGCGCCGCTCCCGAGAAATCCCACAGCAGGCTCGGCTCGTAGAAGAGCACGTAGCCCAGGCGCCCCCCGACCACAACGCCGACGATGACCGCCAGCATCGCGTCGCCGCACCGGTGCGCGGGGATCAGCACGACCCGCCGGCGCGCCAGCGCCCGCAGCGCGAGGTAGCCGAGGAGGAAGCCCATCGCGTACGCGAGGCCGTACCAGCGGATGCCGATCGTTTCGGTGAAGCGCAGGGCGAACGGGCTGAGGTCGTGGAGCCAGGCGTCGGCGAGCGTCCGGATCATGGAGGCGGATTGTACGGGCCGGCCGGCCCCGCGCGCCCCCGCTCACAGCACGCCGTGCTCCCGCAGCCGGCGCGCGATCTGGGCGCAGGTATCTCCGGTGTAATCGACCGTCTCAGCCCGCCAGCCTGCGCGCCGCGCGGCCTCGACATTCTCCGGCATGTCGTCGAAGAAGAGGACCTCGTCGGGCGCGGCCCCGGTGCGGGCCTCGAAGGCCCGGAAGATCTCCGGGCTCGGCTTGCTCACGCCCAGCAGATGGCTCGCGTGCGGGTGGCGCAGCAGACCCACGGCCGAGGAGCCGCGCCCGCCGAACATGTGCCGCTGCGCCCAGTGCGAGGCGTTGGTGTTGCTCAGGAGGCCGGTCTCCACGCCGCCGAGATCGTTGAGCCGCTGGACGAGATCGCGGGCGCCCTGGTACTCGCCCAGGATCCACGCCTCGTGCACCGCGCGAAACTCCGCCGCCGAGTACAGCCCCGCGGTCGTCTCCGCCATGCGCGAGAAGAAGTCGTCGCAGCAGATGAGGCCGCGCTGGTAGTCCTCGTGGATGGCTGTCCGCGCCGCGTCGCCGCGCGCCGCGTCCGGGCTCTCGCGGAACTCGATCCCGGCCGCCTCGCAGCCCTCGCGCCAGCCGCGGCAGATGCGCACCAGCACGCCGCCCGCGTCGAAGCACACCATGCGCACCCTGCCGTCGGACATCGGCCTCTACTCCTCCTCGTCGTGGATCGGCCCCCCCGCGCCCATGATCTCCCGCATCACGCTCGTCGCGAACGAGCCGCGCGGCAGCTCGAACGCGCAGCGCACGTACCCGCCGTGCTCGTCGGCGCCGCCCTCCACGTCCGGGTCGATCACCGGCACGCGCAGGGGCCTGCGGGCGCCCTCGACGGCCCCGCCCTCCCGCTCGAAGCTCAGGAGGTCGGCCTCCGTGGAGCCGGAGGCCTCGAGCACGCCCAGCTCCAGGCTCCCCACGGCGCCCCCGGCGCGGCGCATCGAGGTGCCCCACATCGGCCCGGATGGGCTCACCTCGAAGCGCGCAAGCCGGCCGGGCATCTCCGGATCGCTCAGCTCGGCGGGCCCGACGACGAAAGTTGCGCGGCTGGCGTGCATGAACGCGATGTCCCCCTCCACCAGCACGCCGAGGGTACCGTCGGCCTCGCGCCGGTTCAGCACCGCGTTGAAGAGCGCGGATTGGAACGCCGTCACGTAATAGGCCGCGACCGAGCGGTCCATGCGCCGGACCGCCTCCTGCGGCGTGGCCCCCGAAGCCAGGGCGCGGAGCATCTCGCGCTCGGTGCGGAGCGATTCGTGGAAGTGCGCGAGCGCTTCGGCGTGCCTTCCCTCACGAAAGAGGCGCCGGCCTTCGGGCTGGGCGTCGGGGTGCGCCCCGTCCGGGCCGAGGAGCAACTCCACGGCCTCCGCCCACCGCCCGAGAACGAGGGCGCGCCCGACCAGGTGGTTGTTGGCCAGGTAGCCGAACCTCTGCTCGCCGATGCGGTTCGGCAGCCCTTCCCGCGCCAGCCGCGCGAGCACCCGCTGCGCGTGCACGGCCGCGTGGAACGCGACGCCGCGCACCCGGATCGAGAACCGGTTGCTCTTGAGGTGGCCGGGTCGGAGCTTGTTGCCGTGCCGGTCGGCCCAGAGGATCGCCACGCGGTCGTGGCTCAGCATCGGCACGTCCTCGATCCGGAGCTTCGGCGCCCACACGGACACGAGCTGGCGTGTGATGGCCCTCTTGTCCTTCAGGCCGGCGTAGCCCACGTCGCGCCGGCGCACCCCGAAGTGCCGTGCGATCAGCCCGACCATCTCCATCGTGGACATCCCGCGCTTCTCCACGAAGAGGTAGATGTGCTCGCCCTCACCCGACGGCTCGTACAGCGGGATCTCCTCGACGAGGAAGTCCTCGGGCCGTTCGCGCAGGCGGCCGCCGATGCCGGCGGGGCGGCCGGGCAGCGCGGGGGCGAACCCCGGCTCGAAGGACCTGTCGATTCCCCTCATCGCGCTCCCCGTCGCCATGCGCGCACGCACTCCGGCCGGCTACTCCGGCTCCTGGGCCGCCTCGATCACGCTCTCGTCCACGTAAATGGGCACGTCCTGCGCGATGCCCAGCGCGATCGCGTCGCTGGGGCGGGAATCGACGTGCAGCTCCTCGCCGTCGCGCGTGCGCATATCCAGCGTCGCGTAGTAGGTGTGCTCGTTCAGCTCGGTGATCGAGATCGACTCCAGGCTGGCCCCGAGCGCCTCCATGACGTTCGCCAGCAGGTCGTGCGTCTGCGGCCGCTTGATCGGCACGCCCTTGAGCCGCCGCTCGATCGCTTGGGCTTCGGGCAGGCCGATCACGATGGGGAAAGACCGCGCCGGGCCCGAGGTCCCTTCCGCGCCGTCCTCATCCCGCACCTCGCGCAGCTCGATCACCTGGAAGTCGTTGAGCTCGCGGATCAGGATTCGGGATAGTTCCATGCGGACGAGCATCGGTCTCCTCCAGGGCTCCCGGTCATCGTCTCTGCTCGCTCCATACCAGTCAAACCCGGCGTGATCGGGCCCGTCGGGATCAATCGGCCAGGCTCCGGGCGTGCGACCCCGGGGGCTCATCGGCGGCCGTGCCCCCTTGGCCCTCGACGCCGTCCGCGAGGCCGCGCCTGCTGTCCTCCACCCACTCGCCCAGTTCCTCGACGAGCCGGCGAGGAGCGCCGATGCCCGCGACCGTCACCTCGCCCGTCCAGCGCTGCGCACCCAGCCGCAGGAATCCGGGCTTGAGCGCGACAAATGTCACCGTCGCGTCCGCTTCCACCGCCGCGCCGCCGCCGGCGGGCAGGCCGCTGTCGCAATCCAGCCCGCTGGGCAGATCGACCGCGAGCACAGGGGCGCCCGGGGACCTGAGGCGGTTCAGGCACGCGATGGCCTCGCCCACGCTCCCCCGCACGGCCTCGCGCACACCCGTGCCGAGCAGCGCATCGACGAGCAGCGCGGGCGGCCGCGCGGCGTCTTCCAGCACGGCGGGCCCGGCCGGCGCGTCGAAGCCGACGACACGGATCCCCATCGATCGGATGACGGCGAGGTTCGTCGCCGCGTCGCCCCGGTAGGCCGCGGGGTCGCCCGTCGCGATCACCACGACGTCGCACCCGGTGTTGTGCAGATGCCGCGCGAGCGCGAAGCCGTCGCCCCCGTTGTTTCCCGGACCGGCGAGCACCGCCACCCGCTGGGATCGAGCCGAGGCGAGCATCTCCAGCGCCCGCTCGCGCAGCCCGATCGCGGCGTTCTCCATCAGCACGATCGAGGGGATGCCGTACCGCTCCACCGCCAAGCGGTCTACCCGGCGCACCGCCTCGCGGGAGAGCACCCACACGCCCTGGTCGCTGGATTGAGTGAAGTCTTCCCCACGATCACGCCGAGACATGCCCGGAGTCTAGCCCGACGCTACCCTAGCACCCGCTCATGGAGCCGTTGTGGACGGGAATTCTCCTCTCCGGCGCCGCCGCGGCCGCGGCGCTGGCGGTCTACTGGACGGTCGGGCTGTGGCGCGTCGTGCAGACCATGATGCTCTTGCCCACGGCCAAGGACGGGCTCGGGCTCGCGCCCCCGGACGCGTCCGTGTCCGTCGTGATCCCCGCGCACAACGAGGCGGAGGTCATCGGCAACCTGATCCACTCGCTCCGCCAGCAGGACCACCCGCGCGTGCGCTTCGTGCTCGCCCTCGACCGGTGCACCGATGCGACGGTGTCCGTCGCCCGCGCCGCGATCGGTCCGGACCCGAGATTCGAGGCCTTCGAGATCACCCACTGCCCGGAGGAGTGGGCCGGCAAGGTCAACGCGGTCTGGACGGCCCTCCACCGCTCCGAGCACGCGCGTTCGGCCGACCTCCTGCTCTTCGCCGACGCCGACACGATCTTCCACCCGGGGTGCGTCCGCGCGACCGCGGCCCTGATGGAGTCGCGCGGACTCGCGCTGCTCAGCCTGATGAGCACCCTCACGACGGACACCTGGTACGAGCGCCTCATCCAGCCCGCGGCGGCGCTGGAGCTGATGCGCCAATACCCGCCGCTCCGCGCCAGCCGCGCCGCCGGGCGGAGGCGCGCCTTCGCCAACGGGCAGTTCATGCTCTTCCGCGCCTCCGACTACTGGGCCTTCGGCGGCCACGAGGCCGTGAAGGACCACCTGCTCGAGGACCTCGGCCTCGCGCGCGTCGTCGCGGCGGAGGGGCTCCCCGCGGCGCTGCTCAATGCGCACGGCGTTTTGGTCTGCCGGATGTATCACTCCTGGGCCGAGTTCCGCAAGGGCTGGAAGCGCATCTATACCGAGTGCGCCAACCGCAAGCCCGCACGGCTCGCACGCGCGGCCCGCAGGCTCCTGGTCACCGGCGTGCTGCTCCCCGGGCTCTCCGCGGCGGGCCTGCTCGCCGCGTGTCTGGCCCCGGTCGACCCGGGGCCTCTGCCCACGGTCGGACGCTGGCTCTGCGCGTACGCGCTCCTGGCGTGGCTGTTGGCGCTGGCGGCCGTCTACCGGATGGGCCGCTCGCCCGTCTGGGCCGTGCCGCTCCACCCTGTCGGTGCGTGGCGGGTCTCGCGCATCCTGCGCGAGGCGTCCGAGGACCTGGTCCACGACCGTCCGACCGAATGGGGCGGCCGGGCGTACAGCCGCGCGTCCCGTTGATACCCTTCCCCCGTGCGGAAGGTGAGAAGGACAACGCCCGAGGTCCGCGTCGAGATGGCCCCGCTGATCGACGTCGTGTTCCTGCTGCTCACGTTCTTCGTGTTCGCGATGCTCATGATGGTGCGGGCGCAGGTGCTCGACATCAACCTGCCGGCGATCGGCGGGGGCGAGCCCGCCGCGAACGTCGCCGCGGTCGCGATCTCGCTCGACGCCTCGGGGGGAGTGTTCGTGGACGGCGAGCAGGTCGGGCGCGACGGGCTGATCGACGCGGTCCGCGCCAAACTCGCCGCGACTCCCGACGCG
>DASRXL010000217.1:0-11843 GCA_035654175.1 Phycisphaerales bacterium | reverse complement strand
GACCAAGGTGGACCGGTCCGCGGCGTACATGGCGCGGTATATCGCCAAGAACATCGTCGCCGCGGAGCTCGCCGACGTGTGCGAGGTGCAGCTCTCGTACGCCATCGGCATCGCGGAGCCGACGAGCATCTGGATCGACTGCCAGGGCACGGAGCGCGCCGATCCCGGCAAGATCTCCGGCGCGGTGCGCGAGATCTTCAGCCTCACGCCGCGGGGCATCATGGAGAGCCTCAAGCTCCGCAAGCCGATCTACCGGCGCACGGCCCGGCACGGCCACTTCGGGCGCAAGCCGGTGAGCGAGGGCGGCCTCGACTTCTTCACCTGGGAGCGCACCGACAAGGCCGAAGCCCTCCGCCGCGCGTGCTCGTGAGGAGCAGCGGGGCGGGCGGTGAGCGACACGGCGACACGGGGCACGGCGGCGGCCCGGACGTCCCCTCTCCCCTGTCGCGCTCGATCGCTGACTCGCTGCTTCGCTCGGGATTCCCTACGATCGCCCACGCAGGAGACCCCGTCATGTCCAGCGCCTACGAGCAGCTCCGCCAGTACATCCACCAGACCGCCCTGCTCCAGGGCATCGACGGCCTGCTCAACTGGGACCAGGAGACGTACATGCCGCCCGCGGCGGCGCCGATCCGCGCCGAGCAGGCCGCGGCCATCGCCACGCTCGTGCACGAGCGCCGCACCTCGCGCCGGTTCGGGGACATGATCGCGGCGTGCGAGGCCGATCGGGAGCTGACCCGTGAGGCCGACAGCCCGACCGCCCGCAACATCGCCGAGCTCCGCCGCGCGTTCGACAAGGCGACCAAGCTGCCGACCTCGCTCGTCGCGGAGCTGGCCAAGGTCGGGAGCCAGGCCCAGGAGGTGTGGAAGCACGCGCGCGAGAGGAACGACTTCCCCGAGTTCGCCCCCTGGCTCGGGAAGATGATGGATCTCACGCGCCAGAAGGCCGAGTGCTACGGCGTCCCCGCCGGCGGCGAGCTCTACGACGCGCTTCTCGACGACTACGAGCCCGACGCCCGCGCCGCCGAGATCGAGAGGGTCTTCAAGCCCCTCGCCGACCGCCTCAGCGCCCTCGTCCGCGACCTGCTCGAGAAAGGCAAGGCGCCCGGCGACGCCCCGCTCAGGTGCAAGATCGACGCCTCGCGCCAGCACGCCTTCGGCAACTTCGTGGTCGAGACCCTCGGCTTCGACCTGAGCGCCGGGCGGCTCGACGTCACCACCCACCCCTTCTGCTCCGGCTTCGCCCCCGGCGACACCCGCCTCACCACGCGCTACCGCGACGAGAAGTTCACCGATGCTCTCTACGGCACCATGCACGAGTGCGGCCACGGGCTTTACGAGCAGGGGCTGCCCAAGCAGGACTACTTCGGCGAGCCTCTGGGCGACTCGATCTCGCTGGGCATCCACGAGAGCCAGTCGCGGATGTGGGAGAACTTCGTCGGGCGCAGCCGCGAGTTCTGGGCGTGGGCCCTGCCCCACGCCCAGAAGACGCTCGGCTCCGGCCTCGAGAAGTTCACCGTGGACGACCTCTTCAGCGCGACCAACCTCGTGCAGCGCAGCTTCATCCGCGTCGAGGCCGACGAGGCGACGTACAACCTCCACGTGATGCTCCGCTTCGGCATAGAGCGGGCGCTCATCAAGAACGAGCTGCCCGTCAAGGACCTGCCCGGCGTCTGGAACGAGCGCTTCGAGAAGCTCCTGGGCGTCAAGGTGCCGGACGACCGGCGCGGCTGCCTGCAGGACGTGCACTGGAGCTTCGGCCTGATCGGCTACTTCCCGACCTACACCCTCGGCAACCTCTACGCCGCGCAGTTCTGGGAGAAGATCAACGCGGATATCCCGGACCTCAAGACCCGCATGAGCCGCGGCGAGTTCGCCCCGCTGCTCGGCTGGCTGCGCGAGAAGATCCACGTGCACGGCAAGCGCTGGAAGGCCGGCGAGCTGTGCGAGCGGATCACCGGCAGGCCGCTGTCGGCCGACCCGCTGCTGCGGCACCTCGGGGGCAAGCTGCGTCCGATCTACAAGCTGTGAACGACATGCATTGCGTCAACGAGAGAGGGGCGGTCCATCGGGACCGCCCCTCGTCATTTGCTCGTCATCGACGCGGAGGGGTCAGCAGCCGGCCGTCCACGCGTTGAGGAACGCGATCACGTCCTGCGTGTTCACGGCTCCATCACCATTCACGTCTGCGTTGGCGTCGCCCGCGGCCCAGTCGTTGAGGAACGCGAGCACGTCCTGCGTGTTGACGGACCCGTCGCCGTTCCAGTCCGCCGAGCAGGCCCCGTCCGCGGCGGCCTCGACCGCGTCGCGCAGGTCCACGCGCCCCCAGCCCCACGTGCCGTCGTTGCCCGCGCTCCCGAGGTCCGTGCTCGTCTCGAAGAGGAGCTGCTCGACTTCCTCGGCCGTGAGCGAGGGATCGACGGTCCAGATCATCGACGCCACGCCGTTGGCGATCGGCGTCGCCATGCTCGTGCCGCTCCACCAGTCGTACCCGCCGTTCCGCGTCGTCGAGCCGATGTCTTCGCCCGGGGCGAAGACGTCGATCGCGTTGCCGTAGGCGCTGAACCAGGCCATGCTGTCGCCGTAGCTCGAGGCGCCGACGACGATCACGTCCTGCCAGTCGAACCAGGAGAGGTTGCGCCCGTCGTTGCCCGCGGCGTACATGTAGATGCCGCCGATCGAGTGGATGTACTCGCCCATCGTCTGGATCGGCTCATAGTCCACGCCGGAGTAGCTGGCGGAGACGATCTTCGCCCCGTGCTCGATCGCCCACTGCGCGCCCTCGAGCAGGTCCTCGTAGTAGGCGCCGCCGGAGCCGTCGATGGCAACGCGGATCATCATGATCCGGGCGTTCCAGTTCACGCCCGCGACGCCGTTGGCGTTGTTGGAGACGGCCGCGGCGCACCCGGCCACGTGCGTGCCGTGGCCGTGGATGTCGTCCACGCTGCCGCCGTCGTCCTCGGAGATGTTGTTGAAGGCGTCGTAGCCGTTGACGATCTTGCCGGCCAGGTCGGAGTGCTGCTTGTAGATGCCGGTGTCGGTGAAGGCGATCACCATGCCCGCGTCGCCGTGCGTTGTGTCCCAGCCCTCGGCCGAGTGCATCTGCGGGTGGTGCCACTGGTCCTCGTACAGGCTGTCGTCCGGCGTCTCGAGCGGGTAGCAGATCCAGTTCGGCACCGCGTACTCGAAGCGGCCCGTCGCCATGAGCGACTCGGCAAGAGCGTTCTCCGCGTCGCCCGCGCGCTCGGCGCCGCGCCCGATCGGGGCGTCCACGATGTAGTAATCGACTTTCGTGTTCTGGCGGGCGCCGAGGTCGGCCATCAGCGAGCGGGCCGCGGCCTCCTCGCCCGCGCCGAGGCCCCGGCGCACGCGCACGATCAGCGAGCCTGAGAACTCCAGCGAGCCGGGCCGCTGCACGAAGCCGACGAACTCGCCGGACTTGTCGAACCGGCCGGGCCTGGTCTGGTCGGCCCCGGCGGCCTGGGCGGCCAGGCCGGCGAGACAGGCGACGATCAACGCGCTCTTCATGGAGAGTTCCTTTCAATCCCACGTCGGTGATGGCAGGCAGCCCCCTCAGGGCCGACCGCGGGCAGTGTACAGCCCGCCGCCGGGGGCTCCAAGCACAACTTCGGGGCCGGGGCGCGCGATCGGCGCGGGCTCGCGGGTCAGGCGGGGCCGAACCGCGCCAGGCACCTGTCGATCCGCGCGATCGCGCCCTCGCGCCCGACGAGCGCCAGCGTCTCGCCGAGGCCCGGGCTCACCGTGCCGCCCGTGATCGCCACGCGGAGCGGCTGCGCCACCTTGCCCATGCCAAGCCCCCGCGCCTCGCAGAACTCCTTCACCGCGGCGTCGACGGCCTCCGGCTCGAACGGCTCCGCCGACGCGAGCACCGGGCGGAGCTCGCGCAGGATCGCCAGCCCGCTCGGCTCCCCTTTCTGCAGCACCTTGGACACGGCCTTCTCGTCGAACTCGACCGAGCCGTCGGGGACGAGCGCGAAGCCGATCGGCTCGCGGCACTGGCCCAGCGTCTTCACCCGCGGCTGGATGGCCCTCGCGGCGATCGTGAACCGCGCGCCGAGCGAGTCGAGCAGGGCGCGGTCGTACCGCTCGCACCACGTGCGCAGCTCGCCTTCGAACACCGCGGGCGCGAGCGCCGCGAGGGCCGCCTGGTTAAACGCCGCGAGCTTCTCGCGATCGAACTTGGAGTGGCTCTTGCCGATGCGCTCGATGGAGAAGTGCTGCGCGAGGAAGGCCATGTCGAAGCGCTCGAGGTCGGAGCCATTCTCGTTCTTCATGCCGGGATTCCAGCCGAGGAGCGCGAGGTAGTTGCACAGGGCGGCGGGCAGGTAGCCGGAGCGGCGGAAATCCTCGACGTCGATCTCCGGGAGCTCGAGCTTCAGCTCGCGGGCCAGCGCGACGAGGCGGTCGGGCGGCAGTTGGCGGGTCTTGTCCTCGAGCCACGCCCCGAGGTCGGATTGTCCGATGATGGAGGCGGCCCTCGCCTGCGCGTCGGGCTCTGTCCGGAGCGCCGCGCGCACGGTCTTATCTTTGTCGCGTTTGCTCATCTTCGAGCCGTCGGCGTTGAAGATCAGCGGCAGGTGGGCGTACACGGGCGTGCGGAACGGGCTCCCGTCCTCGTGCGTGAGCGCCCGCTGCAGCGCGACGTGGCGGGGCGTGTTGTTCAGGTGCTCCTGCCCGCGCAGCACGTGGGTGACGCCCATGAGCTCGTCGTCGACGACCACGGCGAAGTGGTACGTGGGGAAGCCGTCCGCCTTGCGCAGGACGAAGTCGTCGGTGTGCTCCTCGTCGAACTTGATCTCGCCGAGCACGGTGTCGGCGACGTGGATCGGCGTGTCGGGCATGCGCAGGCGCACGACGCACGGCTCGCCGGCGCGCATCCGCGCCAGCGCCCCCGCGTGGTCGTAGTCGTCGCGCCGCCGGTAGCGGAACGCCTCCTTCCGTCCCTGCGCCTCCCCCCGCAGCCGCTCCAGCTCCTCGGCCGTCTCGAAGGCCGGGTAGGCCCGCCCGGAGCGCAGCAGCCGATCCAGATACTCCGCGTAGATCTCCAGCCGCTGCGACTGGTAGTAGGGGCCGACGCCCCGCCCGTCGCCGCCGAGAGTGGCATGGCTCCCGGTGGTGGCACGGCTCTCCGAGCCGTGCGTTTCCGCGCGATCGGCCCCGCCCCCTGCACCCGGCTCGGAGAGCCCGGCCACCTGGAACTCGGGCCCGTCGTCCCAGGCGATGCCGAGCCAAGCCAGATCCTCAAGGATGCCGCGGGCGGCGTCCTCGCTCGATCGCTTCTGGTCGGTGTCCTCGATGCGCAGCACGAAGCGGCCGCCGTGACGGCGGGCGTACGCCCAGCAGAAGAGCGCGGTGCGCACGCCGCCGATGTGGAGGTGACCGGTGGGCGAAGGAGCGAAGCGCGTGACGACTGGCGAGTCCGGCATGGTGGGACAAGGTTAGAGACCGGCCGCGCGGCCGGCAGGCGGGTTGTCCTCGTCGCGTCCGAGTCGTCGGGATCGTCGCCCGGCTGAATCCCGAACGCCTTCTCCGAAGAGCGGCTTTACGGCACTCCCCGGCTGCCCGTAGACTGGCCGTTGGCCCGCGAAACGCCCTGGACCCCCGACGGTGGTCAGGACGCGCTCGCGCGGCCCGACAAGCCCGCGCGGGTCCGAGCCGGCGGAGTGTCTCGCCGCGCTTGCCGCGCCCGACCACGCCCGACCCCGAGCGCCCCGGCGCCCGGGACTGGAGGATGGAGCCATGGCTGTACGCAATGTCGCCGACATCCGCAACATCGCCCTTGCAGGAGTCGCCGGGAGCGGGAAGACCACGCTCGCCGAGCGGCTCCTCTTCGCTGCGGGGGCGATCAACCGGATGGGGAGCGTGGAAAGGGGCGATACCGTCAGCGACTGGACCCCCGAAGAGAAGGAGCACCGCCACTCCCTGCGGCCCAGCGTGATGCATTTCGAGCACGAGGGGCACCTGGTGAACCTCGTGGACACCCCGGGGCTGTCCGACTTCCTGGGTCACGCGATCGCCGCGCTGCCGGCGGTGGAGACCGTCTGCATCGCGCTGGACGCGGGCAAGGGCATCGAGACGACGACGCGCCGGCTGCTCAACGTCGCCGCGGAGCGCAACCTGCCGCGGATGATCCTGGTCAACAAGATCGACGAGCAGCAGGCCGACCTGTCGGCGCTGACGGACCGGATCCGCGAGACGCTCGGCTCGGTGTGCGTGCCGATCAACCTGCCGGGCGTGGGGCGGGAGAGCGTGATCAACGTCTTCGACGGCGACGGCGCCGCCGGGCCGACGGAGTTCTCGAGCGTGGAGGAGGCGCACACGCAGATCGTCGAGCAGGTCGTCGAGGTGGACGAGGACCTCATGGCCGAGTACCTGGAGAAGGGCGACCCGGACGCGCTCGATCGCGGCAAGGTGCACGAGGCGTTCGAGCAGGCGCTGCGCGAGGGGCACCTGGTGCCGATCTGCTACGTGAGCGGCAAAACGGGCGCCGGCGTCGACCAGCTCCTGCACGTGTTCGCGTCGCTCCTCCCGAGCCCGCTCGAGGGCAACCCCCGCACGTTCATCAAATCGGACGGCTCGGTGTTCCACGCCGCGCCCGACGCGGGCAAGCCGACGATCGCGCACATCTTCAGCGTGGCGAGCGACCCCTTCGTCGGCAAGCTCGGCTACTTCAAGGTGCACCAGGGCACGATCAGGAGCAAGAGCGAGATCCACGTTGGCGAGGAGAAGAAGCCCGTCCGCATCGCCCACGTGATGCGCCCCCAGGGCAAGGACAACGCCGAGGTCGAGGCGCTCGGGCCGGGCGAGATCGGCGTGGTCGCCAAGATCGAGGAGGTCGGGTTCGACGGCGTGCTCCACGAGGGCCACGAGCTCGACGGCCTCAGGCTCAAGCCCCTGCCCCTGCCCAAGCCCATGTACGGTCTCGCCGTCGAGCTCAAGAACCACAAGGACGAGTCGAAGTTCGGGCCGGCTGTGGCCAAGCTCGCGGCGGAGGATCCGTGCTTCAGGGTCGAGCGGGTCGCCGCGACCAAGCAGACGGTGATGCGCGGCCTCGGCGAGCTGCACCTGCGCGTGCTGCTCGAGAAGCTCCACCACGGATTCGGCATCGAGGTGCAGACCGCCCCGCCGAAGGTCGCGTACAAGGAGACGATCGCGGGGCGCGCCGAGGGGCACCACCGCCACAAGAAGCAGACCGGCGGCGCCGGGCAGTTCGGCGAGGTCTGGCTGCGCGTGGAGCCGCTCCCGGCCGACCACGAGAGCGGCTTCGAGTTCGTCAACGCCACCGTCGGGGGCTCGATCCCGAAGCAGTTCATGCCGGCGATCGAGAAGGGCGTGCGCCAGGTGCTCGCCGACGGCGCGATCGCCGGCTATCCGCTCACGGGCGTCAAGGTCGAGGTGTACGACGGCAAGTACCACCCGGTGGACTCCAAGGAGGTCGCCTTCGTCACCGCCGGCAAGCGGGCCTTCATCGACGCCGTCCGGAAGGCCCACCCGGTCCTCCTCGAGCCCTTCGTCGAGCTCGAGATCACCGCCCCGAGCGACCACATGGGCGACATCACCGGAGACATGTCCACGAAGCGCGGGCGCGTGCAGGACACGCAGATGCTCGGCTCCGACGTCTGCGTGATCCGGGCCATCGCGCCCCTGGGCGAGGTGCAGAACTACTCCAACGAGCTCAAGAGCATGACCGCCGGCTCCGGCTCGTTCGTCATGGACTACAGCCACGACGAGCAGACGCCGGCGCACGTGCAGCAGGAGGTCGTCGCAGCGTACAAACCCCACGAGGAGGAGGATTGATCAGGGCCGGCCTCCGGCCGCCGCCGGGCTCCCCCGGCGATACCATCTGAAAGCGATGGCGCGGGCTGCGTCGGGCGTGCGGCCCGGCTTCGTTCCGCCGACGCTCTGGAGGACTGCCCGTGGCCGCCCAGAAGACCAACTCCGCGATCGTGTTCGTCGCCGTGCTCGTCGCGGCGGTGATCATCGTCTTCGCCATCTTCAACCGCGCCGGGCCGAAGACCCCCGGCGCCGACGAGACGGACGCGACGCCCCCCGAACCGGCCCCGCGGCTCGTCGAGGAGGGGTCCGGCGCGGACGGCGTGACACTGATCGATCAGACGACCGACACGACGAATCCCCCGGCGGCGCCCGCCGGCGAATCCGCGGCCGGGGACGGGGGCGAGGCGGTCGTCCCCAACTTCATCGACGCCGCGGAGCGCGGCGACGTCGCGGCGCTCGACGCGATGATCCTCGGGGGCGCGGAGCTGAACCAGGCCGATTCGGGGGGGCGGACCGCGCTCATGGCCGCCGCCGCGGGCGGGCACATCGACGCGGTGTTCACGCTGCTCAACGCCGGCGCCGACGCGGAGCTGCGCGACGCGACGCGCCGCTCGGCGCGAGACTACGCGCTCGCCCGCTACGACGAGCCGGGGACGACGATCGCCCGGATCATCGAGGGCGCCCTCGGGCCCGCGCCGGTGAGCGATCCGACGGACAAGTGAGCCTCCGCGCCGGCCCGCCGCCGCGCGAGCATCCCGGGCGGCTCTAGCCGCCCATCCCGCTCTGCGTCCGCCCGGCCTCGGCGGGGCTCCTCGCGCCTGCGCCGCCCGATTCGACGGAGGCCTTGATGTCGGCGAGGTCCTTGTCGAACGCCTTCACGACCGCCTTGCGCATCAGGGGCATGGTGAGCGCGCTCATCAGACGGGCCATGAAGGTTGTCGGCGTGGCCTCGAGGCTGGCCGAGAGCCGCGACCCGCCGCCCTCGGGCGCGACCGCGAGCGTGCACCTGTACAGGCACCCGCAGTTCTCCGCCTCGCACGTGTAGCTCTCGCCGGGGCGGAAGTCGGTAATCTCCATCTCCTCGGTCGCCTCGCGCCCGAACATCACGCGCGTCTCGCGCCAGCGCGTGCCCTTGCCGACCGGGCCCTCGGTCAGCACCTCGAGCCGCTTGATGCCGCTGATGCGCTGCGGCGCCCCGGCGAGATCGGTGATCTGCTCGAAGACGCGCTGGGGCGGGCCGTCGACGTGCGTGCTGGTCTCGAACCTGGGCATGCCTTGCTCCGGGTGGCGATTGCGCCGCGGTCACGAGCATACCAGGGCCGCCCCTCGGCTCAATCGTCGCCGTCGGGCCGATCGCCCGGCCGCGCGTCTCGCCCGAGGATCTCGCGAGCCCGCTCCGCGTCCTGCGCCCTGACCAGGAGCCGTGCCTTGCCCGGGGCCTCGGCCCGGAACCCGCTGGTGAGGCCGCCGATGATCCACGCGGCGATCCCCTCCGCCTCCAGCACGCCCCGCAGGATCGCGGCCTGCACCTCGCTCGCGGGCTCGGCGACAATCACGGGGTCGCGGCTGGGCTGGGGGGAAGGCATGCGCGGTACTCTACGGGAGTGGGGGAGGGGGCGTTCGGGGCTTTCGCGCGGGGCGTTCGCGCGGGGGAGGGTGCAGTGGCGAGGCTGACGCCGGCGCACGTGAACGCGGCCCGGACGCTCGCGGCGTGGGGCGTGCGTGTGGCCGCGCTCGCGCTGCTCGCCGTCGGCTGCTATCTCTTCCTAAAGAAGCTGCTCTTCGGCCTCGGGTCGGGCCAGGGTTTGGAGATGACGTTCCAGGTCTGGGACAACACCGGCGAGGAGCAGTCCACCTACCGGGGTCTTGCGATGATCGCGGTCGGGGCGGCGCTGGCTGCCGGCGCGCGGCGCATCGCCCGGTGGGTGGTCTCCGCGCCGGAAACCGGATGCCCGCGCTGCGGCTACGCGGGCGCGGCGACCGACACCTGCCCGGAATGCGGGCTGCGCGACATGTCCACCGGTTGACACACGCGTCGCGCCGCACGAGCCGGCTGCACTGCAAGGAGCACGCCATGACCGACCAGCCTCTCCACCCGGCCGCCCGCGCGTTCGTCGCCGACGGATGGGACGCCGCCTGGAGCAAGGGCCTCTGGGCGGCCTCCTGGAGCAGGTCGATCGAGGGCCTCACACCGGCCCAGGCGTCGTGGAGCCCCGCGCCCGGACGTCACTCGATCTGGCAGATTGTGCTGCACATGGTCTTCTGGCGCGAGACCTATCTGCGGCGCCTCGCGACCGGCGAGCAGACGAGCGACGAGGAGCGCGACCGCCTGAACTTCCCGGAGATCACCGGCGTGACCGAGGCTTCATGGGCCGACGCCCGCCGCCGCCTCGCCGAAACGCACGCCCGCGTGGCCCGCGCGCTGCGCGATCCCGATCCCAAGCACGACGTGCTGGCGGCCTTCCTCACGCACGACTGTTACCACATGGGCCAGGTCAACTACCTGCGGGCGATGCAGGGCCTCGCGCCCATCGAGTAAGCGGGCGCCCCCGGCAGTCGCCCCCGCGCCCGCGACGGCTACACTCCGGCACTTTCCGTTGGGGAGTAGCCTCCCGCAGGAGCGGGCGGGGCGATCGTCAGGACGGCGGGGATCTCCCGCCCGGTCGTTCCGAGCGGCAGAGCCGCACAGGCGAGACCAACATCGGGCCACCCGCGCCGGCCGAGCCGGCAGAAGGAGTGCTCGCCTGATGTTGGCACTGCTCGCCCATTCCCCGGCCGCGGCCGGAGGCCAGATCCCGCTCGTTCCCATCGCCATTTTCATCGGGCTGCTGCTCGCGCTGCTGGCGCTCGACCTCGGCGTGCTCAACCGCAAGGCGCACGTGATCAAGGCCACGGAGGCGATGCTCTGGACCAGCTTCTGGGTGACGCTCGCGCTGCTCTTCGGCGGCGTCGTCTACCTGGCCTACGAGAATCACTGGTTCGGCCTCGGGGTGGGCATGGTGGACGCGGTCTCGGGCCAGCCGCTCGCCTCGCCGGGCCGCTCGGCGCTCGTGCAGTACGTCACGGGGTACCTGGTCGAGCAGTCGCTGAGCCTCGACAACATCTTCGTCATCGCGACCATCTTCGCGTACTTCCGCGTGCCGGGTCAGTTCCAGCACCGCGTCCTCTTCTGGGGCATCATCGGCGTGATCGTCATGCGCGGCGCGATGATCGCCGGCGGCGCGGCGCTCATCCACGCCTTCGACTGGTCCGTCTACGTCTTCGGCGCGATTCTTTTCTTCTCCGCCATCAAGATGCTCGCCCTCAACACGGACAACATTGATATCGAGGCGAGCCTCGCCGTGCGCGTCGGGCGGAAGCTCTTCCCCATCCACTCCGAGTACGACGGGCAACGGTTCTTCACCCGAGTGGACGGCAAGCGCTACGCGACCCCCCTGTTCCTGGTGCTCCTCCTGGTGGAGTCCGCCGACGCCGTCTTTGCCCTCGACTCCATCCCCGCCATCTTCGCCATCACCACCGATCCCTTTATCGTCTTTACTTCCAACGTCTTCGCCATCCTCGGCCTGCGCTCCCTCTACTTCGCGCTGGCCGCCATCGTCCACAAGTTCAAGTACCTCAAGGTCAGCCTCGCCTTCCTCCTGGCGTACGTCGGCGTCAAGATGGTGCTGACGCACCACTACAAGATCGAGCCGCTGGTCTCGCTCGCGATCATCGGCGGCATCCTCGCCCTCGGCGTCCTCGCCTCGCTCATCAGCGACACCCGCGGCCGGTCGGGGCGTGACGGCGTGTTCGGCCCGGACGTCGAACGCGTGACCCGGCTCACGCTCAGGCAGGCGCGCAAGCTCGTTATCCTGGTCATCGGCGCCACGATCGTCCTCTTCGGCCTGCTCATGCTCATCGGGCCGGGGCCCGGATTCATCGTCATCGCCGTCGGGCTGGCGGTCCTCGCGACCGAGTTCATCTGGGCCCGCCATCTCCTCGGCAAGTACCATCGCGGCGTCCGAGACATCGCGAACCGCGCCGATCGCGCGCTCGGCGTGCGCGCG
>DASRXL010000216.1:0-22161 GCA_035654175.1 Phycisphaerales bacterium | reverse complement strand
GAGAACGGAGCTGGAACATGACGCGCGGGACGCTCCTCGGCATCGTGCTCGTGGCGGGTACGGCGGCGAAAGCCGACGCGCAGACCGCCCAGATTCACCTTCTCTGGGCCCGCGGCGAGGTCTCGCCGCACGGCGTGTCCGCGGACGGCAGCATGGTCGTCGGCATGGCGCGTGAGGCCCCGGCCGGGCAGACCCGCTGGTTTCGTTGGAGCGAAGATGCGGGGCTGGAAATGATCGGTCCACCCTTGGAGGACATGGCGATCGACGTCTCCGGGGACGGGCTGGTGCTGGTCGGCCGATCGAACACGATCGCGCACCTCTGGACGGAGGCGGGCGGGGCGGTCTCGCTCGGACCGCTCGACGCGGACCGGACGCGGACGGCGGCCGCGGCGGCGTCGTTCGACGGCGCGGTGGTGGTCGGGGAGGGGACCGGCAACGTGCCCCCGCAGGGGTTCGTGTGGCGCGAGGCGACGGGGATGGTGAGCCTGGGAGGGCTGGACGGTCCGACCGGGCGCAGCTCTGCGCACGACGTGACCGCGGACGGGACCGTCATCGTCGGCAACGTCGAGGACGATCTCGGCATCCGGCCCGCGGCGTGGACCGAGACCGGCGGGTGGGAAGTGCTCGCGAACGCCCCGGACTGGAGCCCGAACGCCAGCGCCAACGCCGTGTCGTCCGACGGGGAGTACGTGCTCGGCGGCATCCGGGGCGTCGGCGGCGTGGCGTGGGCGTTCCGCTGGACGCGAACGACGGGGGAGTTCGACATCCTCGAGCAGGACATCACCGACGCGGGCGACTTCCAGGCGGCCGACATCTCGGACGACGGCGGCATCGTCGTCGGGGCGATCGATCACGATGGCACGCGCACGCGTGCTGTCATCTGGGATCCGGACAACGGCGTGCGGCTGCTGTCCGACGTGCTCGAGGGCGTGCACGGGCTCGACCTGAGCGACTGGATCCTCTATACGGCGACAGCCGTCTCCCGGGACGGGCGCGTGGTCGCGGGGTCGTGCCATTTCGACGGCACGAACTACGACGTGGGCTACGTCGCCGTGCTGGAGCCGCCGCCCTGCCTGGCGGATTTCAACCGGGACGGCGCGGTCAACACGCTCGACGTGCTCGCGTTCTTGAACGCGTGGACCGCGGATGATCCGAGGGCGGATGTGAACAACGACGGGGTGTTCAACACGCAGGACGTGCTGGCGTTTCTCAACGCCTGGAACGCCGGCTGCGCCTGACTCGACGACGGGGCCGGCGATCGCCTCCCGACCGGCAGCAGCCGGGCGGGGCTTTATTGCGGATACGCATGTGAGAATAGACGGGCGCGGCGGGGGGGCTGTGCCTCAGGGCTCGCGGTGCGTGCTGCCGGCGACCGGGGGTCATTGGGTTTGTGATCGAAAGCTTGGGGGGTGCCGCCGCATGGTCGGGCGGTTTGACACTCCATGCAGCCTGCTGCGGAGCATGTCGCACCAGTGGACCGTGTTGTTCGAAAAAAGATCGGTATCGGTGCGCTCCGGGTGTGAAAGACGGGCCGAGAAATGTGAGCACTTTCCTGGTCATAGGGGAAAGGTGGGGTATCTCTGAGGATGGAGTATCCGGCATCGTTGCCGGAGGAGGAGCTTGAACTATGAAGATGAGAATGGCCGCCCTTCCCGCGCTGGTCGTGGCGACGTGCGCAGGACTTGCCCAGGCGGACTTCATCCGTGAAGTCGCATCGGGCACATTCGAGGTGACCTCGGATGACGGTTTCACCCGCACCATGAGCAACGACTTGGTCGTGCTCAGCGAGATCGGCGGGTGGGGGATTCTGTCGATCTCGGCCGACACGGAGCAGACGTTCCAGGCCGGCGCCGACACGTTCAGCGGCACCGCGACCTTCCAGGGAGCGGGCGTGGACGACATGATCGTGATCTCGCTGACCGGCACTGCCGACGGCCAGGACGGGCAGCAGAACTTCTCGTTCTCAGGCCTCTGGGAGACCGTGAGCGCGAGCGGGACGTACGAGGGCCTGACCGGCAGCGGCGATTTCTCCGGCTCGGCCTACTTCACGGCTGACGATTCCGGCGTGGTGGACATGATCTTCCAGGGTGACCTGGTGCCCACGCCGGCGACCGCCTCGCTGATGGTCCTCGGCGGCCTCGCGGCGACCCGCCGCCGTCGGGCGTAACCACCGGGCCTACCACTCGATCACGACCGGGCCGGTTCCAATGGGAACCGGCCCGTTCTCGTTTTTGTGCGGAGTGCAACGGGAATTGTTCGGAAGGGGCTTGACAGGGTAGACCGGCGCCGAATATCCTTCGACTCGCCGGGCACGCGACCAGCACCGCCCCCGGCCGGGCTCACCACAAGGGGTGGGGGTCTGACCTGTGCTGGGACCGGCGCTCCGGTCGGCCGGCTCACTCCCGGCGGCTGGGCGTAGCACAGAAAGGAAGGCCTTCAATGGCCCGCGCGCGCACTCCCTCCCGTGAGTCGTCTTCTCGCGCCACCCCCGATGCTTCCCGCGTCGAGGTCAAGATCGAGAACAAAGAGAAGCAGCAGGCCCTGGCCAACACCTTGGCGCAGATCGACAAGGCGTTCGGCAAGGGGTCCATCATGCGCCTGGACGAGGAGGCCTACCTGGCCATACCGGGCATCTCGACCGGCGCGCTCTCGCTGGACCTCGCCCTCGGCGGGCGCGGCATCCCTCGCGGGCGCATCATCGAGGTGTTCGGCCCCGAATCCAGCGGTAAGACCACCCTCGCGCTGACCGTCGCGGCCAACGCGCAGCGGACCGGCGGCGTCGCCGCGTTCATCGACGCCGAGCACGCGCTGGACCCCTCGTGGGCCAAGCGCATCGGCGTGAACATCGACGAGCTGCTGGTGAGCCAGCCCGACACCGGCGAGCAGGCGCTGGAGATCTGCGAGCTGCTCGTGCGCTCCAACGCCGTGGACGTGATCGTGATCGACTCGGTCGCGGCCCTGATCCCGCGCTCCGAGATCGAGGGCGAGATGGGCGACTCGCACGTCGGCCTCCAGGCCCGCCTCATGAGCCAGGCGATGCGCAAGCTCACCGGCGTGATCGCGCGGAGCCAGTGCACGGTGATCTTCATCAACCAGATTCGCGAGAAGATCGGCGTGATGTTCGGCAGCCCCGAGACGACGCCCGGCGGGCGCGCCCTCAAGTTCTACTCGTCGGTGCGCATCGATATCCGGCGCACCAGCTCGATCAAGGACGGCGAGACGAGCGTGGGCAACCGCGTCCGGGCCCGCGTCGTCAAGAACAAGGTGGCCCCGCCCTTCCGCGAGACCGAGTTCGACATCATGTTCGACGAGGGCATCTCCGTCGCCGGCGACCTGCTCGACATGGCCGTCAACGACGGCGTCGTGCAGAAGAGCGGCGCGTGGTTCAGCTACGGCGACGTGCGCATCGGCCAGGGGCGCGAGAACGCCAAGCAGTTCATCAAGGACAACCCGGACCTCGGCGCCGAGATGCGCCAGAAGATCCTCGACCAGCGGCTCCCGGCGCGCAAGGGCGGCGCCGAGCCCGCCCGCTCGGCCGTCGGCGAGACCCAGTACGCCGCGGAGGAGGAGCCGGTCGAGGTGGACGCCTGACGCGGGCTTGCCGACACCCGACACATCTCTGCTGTCCTGTCCTATCGGCTCCGGACCGGGGCGCGTCGCCCGCTGCCCGGAGATCACCCACCGTGTGCGTTCGAGAGGCCGCCGGGGTTGTCCGAGCGGAGGGGCCGGCAATAATTGTCCTCCCCGCTGCGGACGTGGCGGAATTGGCAGACGCGCTAGGTTCAGGTCCTAGTGGGAGTAAAATCCCGTGGAGGTTCGACTCCTCTCGTCCGCACTTCCCGGCCCGGGCTAGCCCCGGGCCGGTTTCGTTTTTGAAGGCGCCTCAGCACGGGGATCGCGGAGGACACGGAGTCGAACCACTGTGCCTCCTCCGTGTCCTCCGTGATCCCCGTGGTGGAAAGCGGCCTTCGAGCGGGGCGGATCGCGCCCGCGCGGAGTATTCTCGCCCTCATGGGCCTGATCTACTGCGGCATCGACGAGGCGGGGTACGGGCCGATGCTCGGGCCGATGTGCGTTGGTTTCAGCGCGATCCGGCTGGCCGAGTGGGACCCCGCGGCCGGGGCTCCGGACCTCTGGAAGCTGCTCAGCCGGGCCGTCTGCCGCGACGGGGGCGACAAGCGCCGCCGGATCGCCGTCGCCGACTCCAAGAAGCTCAAGCTCTCGAACCAGCTCAAGACCAAGCACCCGCTGACGCACCTGGAGCGGGGGGTGATGGCGTTTGCGGGGTTGGTCAGCGAGACAGCGAGGGAACGAGACAGCGAGACGGAGGGGGAAGGCATCGAGGCATTGAGGCATCGAGGCATCGAGGCGGCGGTCGAGACAGACTCCGCGCTGTTTGCGGCTCTTGGCGTGAGGCTTGAGCCGCACGGGTGGTACGGGGGAGAGGAGATCGGGCTGCCGCTCGGGTGCACGGGCAAGCAGATTGCGATCGCGCGGAACAAGCTGGCGCTGGCGTGCGACGGGGCGGGGGTCGAGCCGGTGGCGCTCGCGTGCATCGCGGTGGGGGAGCGGGAGTTCAACGAGGTCGTGCGGACCGGCGGGAGCAAAGGGCACGTGACCGGCCACTGCTTCGCCCGCTACCTGCGTCGCGTCGTGGAGCGGTGGGGGGCGGGGCCCGACGAGGTGCGGGTGGTGTGCGACAGTCACGGCGGGCGCACGTGCTACGCGGGGATGATCGAGGCCGCGGTACGGGGGATGGGCTTCGAGATCGAGACCCTCGAGGAGAGCGAGCGGTGCAGCCGCTACCGCGTCGGCGAGCGCGTGGCCGTCCTCTTCCGCCCGGAGGCCGAGGACGCGCATCTGCCCGTGGCCCTCGCCTCCATGACCGCCAAGCTCGTGCGCGAGCTGGCGATGGCCCGCTTCAACCGCTACTGGTGTATGCGGATGCCCGACCTCAAGCCGACGGCGGGCTACACGCTGGATGCGCGCCGGTGGCTGGAGGAGGCGAACGGGATCGTGCGGCAGGAGGAGCGCGAGGTGATGGTGAGGATGGCCTAGATCCATCGCGTCCGTGTCGTCCACCTCATCGATCTGCTCCTGTCCACTGTGATGCATGATGTGCGACACATCCTGAACTCTGCCGCATGGCACGCCCTCCGCGCCGCGGGCGACGTCGAACCCAACCCCATGGTCGGCGCCGCCGTCGTCCGCGACGGTCGCGTCATCGGCCTCGGCCACCACCGCCGTTTCGGCGGCCTCCACGCCGAGCGCGAGGCGCTGGCCGACTGCCGCCGACGGGGCGAGGACCCGCGCGGGGCCACCGTCTACGTCACCCTTGAGCCCTGCTGCCATCACGGCAAGCAGCCGCCCTGCACCGACGCCCTCGTCGAGGCCGGCGTCGCTCGTGTGATCTACGCCCGCCCCGATCCACACCACCTGAGCTGCGGCGGGGCCGACGTGCTTCGTCGCGCCGGCATTCCCTGCGAGCTGAGCGCTGAGTCCCCCCTCGCCACCCGCCTCTCTGACCCCTTTGTGAAGCGCGTCACCACCGGCCTGCCCTGGGTGATCGCCAAGTGGGCCCAGACCATCGACGGCCGCCTCGTCACCGGGCCCGACGAGCCCCGCTGGATCTCCAACGAGTACTCTCGCGCCCGCGTCCATCGCCTGCGGGCCCGCGTCGATGCCATCGTCACAGGCATCGGGACCGTGCTCGCCGACGACCCGCTCCTCACCGCCCGCGGCGTGCGCCGGGTGCGGAGGGTGGCCCGGCGCGTGGTGCTCGATCCGAGGGGTGAGTTGCCGCCGGGCTGCCGGTTGCTGCAGAGCATGCGAGAAGGCGCGGTGGTGCTTGTCAGGGCAGGTGAGCAAGGCCCTGGCGAGCGAGCCGCCAGTGGCGCCGGGATGAGCGCTGGCGGGCCAGCCGCCACTGGCACGGGGGCGGCGGAGATCCTGCACGTGCCGGGCGAGGGCGGCCTGCTCGATCTCGCGGCCGTCCTGCGGCTGCTCGTCGATCGATACGACGCGACCAATGTCATGCTCGAGTGCGGGCCGCGGCTCCTCCGCGCGTTCTTCGGTGCAGGGCTGGTGGACGAGGCGCTGGTCTACGCCGCCCCATTGCGTCCGGGCGCGGGTTCGGCGCACGCGCCCCCCTCGGCCCCCGGCGCCAGCGAGCTCGCAGGCCTCGGCCTGGGCCTGGTCCGCTCCAAACCGCTGGCGGGCGACGTCGAGCTCTGGTACCGCCGCCTCCGGCCGCCGGGCTGATCGCGCCGGGGATATCGTCTGGCGGACAGAGGGCACCCAATCGCGGGGAGGAGTGGGCCATGCAACACATGTGCTGGATCGCTGTGGCGTGGATCATCACCGGCTCGCTCGCGGGCGCCTGCCTGGGGCAATCGGTGGACGACGTGCTCCGCCGGTCGTTCGCGGGCGAGATCGGCGACGGCTCGCTCGCGTCTTCGGCCAAGGCCCTGGAGGACCTGCTCGCCGCCTCGCCTCAGAACGACCAGGCGCTCGCCGCCCTCGGCGTGGTGCGGTTTCTGCAATCCGGGGAGGGGCTTCTCCAGCGCATGTACCGCTATGGCGGGTTCAACCTGCCGGTGCAGGCGTCGATGCTCACCGGGATGGGAGGGGTCGGGCAGAACATCGGCTACAACGGCGACCCGCAGCCTATCTCCTACGAGGACTTCCGCGCGGCGATCGAGCAGTGGCTCGCGGACGTCGCCGGGGCCGAGACCGCGCTCGCCGCGGTGCGCGAGGCGGAGCTGAAGGTACGCATCCCCATCGGCCTGGCGCGGATGGATCTCGACGGCGACGGGCAATCCACGGAGCGCGAGCAGCTCTGGAAGCTCTTCGCGGCGGTGCAGCAGCGGTTCACGCCCAACCAGGAGGACGTCGACCGGTTCGAGATCGCCTTCGACCGGGGCGACGTGGCGTGGCTGCGCGGGTACTGCCACCTGTGCATGGCCTTCGGCGAGTTCGTGCTGGCGCACGACAGCCGGGAGGCGTTCGAGCGCGCCGGGCACCTGCTCTTCGCGAGGAACGTGACGCCCTACGAATACCTCAAGGGCTCGCGCAGGCCGTTCGACTTCGAGGGCGTCGACGCCTCGGACGTGGTCGCGTTCGTCCATTGCCTCAGCTTCGAGCTGGCCGAGCCCGAGAGGATGGAGCGGGCGCGGCAGCACCTGCTCCAGACCTTCGCGCTCGCGAACGAGATGTGGGAGTGGTACGACGCGGAGACCGACGACGACCGCGAGTGGATCCCCAATGTCAGCCAGCGCGAGACCGCGATACCCGACGCGCTCATCACCCGGGAGATGCACGACGTGTGGATCCGCGCCCTGGCGGAGGGCGAGGCGTTGCTGCGCGGGGAGAAGCTGCTCCGGTTCTGGCGCGGCGACGGGGAGCGCGGCGTGAACGTCAGGAGGTTCTTCGCCGAGCCCAGGAGGTTCGACCTCGTGCTCTGGGTCCAGGGCTCGGGCGCGGCCCCGTACCTCGAGGAGGGCGAGTTCACCTCCGAGGGGCTTTGGCGCGACCTGGAGCAGGCGTTCGAGCGCGGAACGTTCCGATATATCTGGTGGATGAATTAGCGAGGCAGCGAGGCAGCGAGGCAGCGAGGCAGCGAGGCAGCGAGGCGGGGCTGGTGCGGTGTCACTTCGTGTAGAAGGCCAACGCGGGCTGCACAGTCGCCGCCACGCGCTGATCGCCGGCCGCGACGAGCAGGCGTGTGCCGGGGGTGGCCTGCGCGAACCTCACCATCGCGAAGCACACGGGGACTGCGCCGAGCATCGGGCTGATCGCCGATGAGGTGACTTGGCCGCAGACCTTGGGGGCATCGCCGGACGAGAAGGTCTCGGCTCCCGAAACCGGCTGGGGCAATTCCGGATCGGCGTCGCCCTCGAAACGCAGGGCGACAAGTCTTTGCTTCGGATGCCCGAGCGACTCCATCCGCGCGACGATCTCCTGCCCGAGGTAGCAGCCCTTCTTGAACGAGACCCGGTCGCGGAGCACTCCGGTCTCGTGCGGCAGGCTTTCCGGCCCGAAGTCCAGGTTGTACAGGGGCGTGCCGGCCTCCATGCGGGCGATGTTGTAGGCGTGCCACCCCGCGGGGTGGGCCCGCGCAGGGCCCGCGCGACCGCCGTCGGGGCCGGAGGCGAGCAGGGCCTCGTACACGCGCGGCACCGCCTCGGCGGCGCACGTCAGGTCGAGCCCGATCTCGGCGCACGCGTCGTCGCGCTCCACGAGCACTTCGTCGCCGCCGATGCGCACGGCGCAGGCCTCACGGTCGCCGAGCTCCGCGGCCGCGGGCCCCGCCACGGGCGAGCTCAGCCCGGCGACGAGCGCCGCCGCGCCCGGCCCGTGGAGCCCCAGGCGGTGGAGCGACTCGGTGGCGTCCACGAGCTCGACGTCCTCGGCGAAGAGATAGCTCCGGAGCGTCTCGATGGTGCGCCGCACCGCGTGGGCGTCGAGGTCGAAGCGCAGGTGGTCCCCGAGCGCGGTCACGCGCAGGTCGGCGTCGATCCTCCCCCGCCGGTTGAGCCAGAACGCGTGGCGGGACGCGAACGGGCGGAGGTCCTTCAGCTCCTGCGTGAGCATCCGGTTCAGGAATTCCACGCGGTCCGCCCCCCGCACCAGGATCGTGCCGCGCTGCGGCCGGTCGAAGAGGGCGCAGCTCCTCCGCAGAGCGGCGTACTCGAGCTCGAGGGCGCCGAACGTGTCAACCACCTGGGCGAAGCGCGTGGGATCGCCCGGGTCCGCGTAGGGCAGTGTGCTGCCGCCGCGGGCGAGCAGGGCGGGCAGCAGCGGGCTGTGGAGGGTCATGGCGGATCGTATGAGGCGCGGGGTGTGCGGGGGCGTTGCGGCCCGGCTAGGCTGGTGTCCCCGCGGGAGCGTCGGGCGGGCGTGCGTCGAGAAAGGGAGAACGATGGCCAAAAGAAGCGCGAAAGAGGGGGCGGGCGGGCTGAACATCGACCTGCTCCGGCGGCTGTGCGAGACTCCGGGCGTGCCCGGGCGCGAGGAGCGCGTGCGGGCGCTGATCGAGCGCGAGGTCGCCGAGCTCTTCGACAAGGTCGAGACCGACGCGATGGGCTCGCTCATCTGCACGCGCAACGCGCGCGGCGGGAAGAAGAAAGCGCCGCGCGTGATGCTGCTCTGCCACATGGACGAGATCGGGTTCTACGTCTCGCACGTCAGCGACAAGGGCTTCATCTTCGTGGACCCTGCCGGCGGGTTCGACCCGCGGAACCTCTTCTCGCGGCGCGTGCTGGTCTGCACGGGCGGGGGCGACTACCCCGGCGTCATGAACCCCGGCGGCCGGCCCATCCACATCTCCTCGCCCGACGAGCGGAGCAAGGTGCCCGAGGTCAAGGAGTTCTTCATCGACGTCGGCATGACCGCCGACGAGGTCAAGAAGCGCGTCCGCATCGGCGACTTCGTCGTGATGCACGAGCCGGCGATCGAGATGGGCCAGAAGTTCGTGAGCAAGGCGCTCGACAACCGCGTGGCGTGCTGGCTGGGCATCGAGGTCGTGCGCGAGCTGGCCAGGATCGGAGGCGATCACTCGTGCGAGGTCGTCGTCGCGTTCACCACGCAGGAGGAGGTCGGCCTGCGCGGCGCCCGCACCGCGGCCTACGCGGTCCGCCCGGACATCGGGCTGGGGATCGACGTCACCCTCAGCTGCGACACGCCCGGCGTGCCCGAGCAGGAGGCGGTCACGCGCCATGGCGACGGCTTCGGCCTCCACGTCAAGGACAGCTCCTTCATCGCGGACCACAGGCTCGTGGACGAGATCGAGGCGGTGGCCAGGAAGCACAACATCGCCTTCCAGCGGACGATCCTGCGCGCCGGAGGGCAGGACGGCGCCGCCGCGCAGCAGGCCGCCGCGGGCGCCCGCGCCGTCGGCATCACGGTCGGCACCCGCTACATCCACACCGTGACCGAGATGATCGACAAGCGCGATCTCGCGGCCGCGCGGGACGTGATCGCGCGCTATCTCGCGGAGATCGGTTGAACGACGAAGGATGGAGCCGGAGGCCGCGCAATGGATGAAGCGCGGCTTCCCCCGGGCCGCGCTTCATCCTTCGTCCTTCTGGCCGCTTGCTTCAGTGCACGAGGTTTGTCGCGGCCTCGATCGCCTCGACGACCTGGCGCACCTGGAAGGGCTTGCGCAGGAAGCCCTCGAAGCCGTTGGAGCGGAGCGAGTGCGCCTGCGCGTCGTTGAGCTTCGCGCTCATCGCCACGATGCGGGTCATCTGGAGCGACTCGCTCCCGTGCACGGCGTGCGCGACCTTCCGGGCGTCGTCGTCGCCCAGGTGCGCGTCCAGCAGCAGCACGTGGGGCTTGAACCGCTCGCACTCGAGGCCGGCCTGGAAGGCCGTGGTCGCCGTGGCCACCTCGTAGTTGGTCTGCTCGGTCAGCACCCGGCGCAGCACCTCCACAACTTCCGAGTCGTCGTCCACGATCAGCACCCGCGTCCGGCCGGTGTTCAGGCCGTCGAGCGGGATGCCATGAGCCTTCATGAACTTGAGCAGCTCCCCCAGGGGGATCCGCCGGTCTTTCGAGCCGGGGATCCGGTAGCCCTTGAGCGAGCCGGAATCGAACCATTTGGAGACCGTGCGGGGCGCGACGTTGCAGATCTTCGCCACCTCGCCGGTTGTGAGAACGTCCTTCTCGATGGGCATCGTCGCACCTCTTCACGTCGCCGAGAGTGGGCGTGCCGAGCGCCGCCTCCGCACGGCACAGCGAATCGGACGGCGGCGGGCCCTTCTTGACCAGCGGGAGTCCGGAAGCCGGGAATTCGCCGTTCTGGGACGGCGCGCCCGCCTGGGCGCCGGCTCGCCGGCCGCTCGCGGACCCCGGTGCGCCGCCCCTCCCCGCCCCGCGCCGGATTGACACCGGCGCTCCGCGATGGGTAGATTGGCCGGCCTGCCTCGAAATGGGCGGCATCTTCCCGGGGCCCGCGGGCGTACCGTTGGTCGCGCTGGAGGGGTGGTGCCCCATCGGCGGCCGGGAGCGGCCGCCGGAACGCCGAGCAGGAGCCAACCGAGCCGGGCGGCGCGAGCGCCCGGGCCGCAAGCGAGGAGTCAGCCGTGCGTCGATCGCCCACCGGTCGTGTTCTGTGTGTCGTCGCGTCCGCGCTGACGCTGTGGGCGTCGGGCGGCGGCGCCGTGGCCCAGCCCGCCGACGAGGCGTCGCCGGAGCAGATGCTCAAGGACTTCATCCACTACGTGCTGATCGCGCGGTACGACGCCGCGGACCTTGTCGGCCAGCAGCTTCTGAGCATGGACCTGCCGCCCCAGGCGTTCACCGATCTCCTCGACACCAGCGGCGAGTACGGCCGCTTCCGGTCGGCGGTGGGGGAGGCGATGCGGGCGGATGTCGGGGGCGAATTGGAGTCCACGGCGGCGGCTCTCGAGCGGCTCTATGAGAGCGGCCGCCTCGAGCGCGCCCGCTCGCCCGAGGAGATCACCCGGAACATCGGCCTGCTCACCGGGCACCTCCAGAGCCGGTATCTCGCGACGCAGCGCCTGCTCACGGCCGGCGAATACGCCGGGCCGCAGCTCATCGAGGCGTTCCTCGACGGCCAGAGCCCGGAGCTGCAGGCGGTGGTGCAGAACATCCTGATCGAGATGGGCTCGCAGTCGGTGATGCCGCTCTGCGTGGCGCTGATGAACGTGACGGGCCCGCAGCAGGAGCTGGTCGCGAACGTGCTCGGCCTCAAGGGGTATCGCACGGCGCTCCCGTTCCTGGCCGACGTGGCGGAATCGACGCAGGAATCGTTCGTGCGCGAGGCCTGCCAGCGCGCCATCGATCGGCTCGGGGGGGCCGAGGGCGCCTCCGTCGCAGATCTGTACCTGCAGCTGGGCGAGGTGTACTACGCGGAGCGCCCGGAGGTCACGAGCTTCCCGGGCGAGGACTACCAGCTCGTCTGGTCCTACCTCGCCGAGGCGCCGGGCACCTCGCTGGTGATGACGCCGATCCTCACCCAGGTGTATCACGAGGCGATGGCGATGCGCATGGCCGAGGCGACGCTGCGCGAGGACTCGCAGAACCTCGACGGGGCGGCGCTGTGGGTGGCTTCGAACATCAAGCGCTCTGTGGAGCAGCCCGACGACTACGAGAACCCCGCGTACGGCGCCGACCGGCGCGAGCCGATGTACTTCGCCGTCGCCGCCGGCACGGCCGTGGATCACCGCGTCCTCGCCCGTGCGCTCGACACGCGGAACACGCCGCTGGCGCGCCGCACGATCGCGGCCATCGAGGAGATCGCCGGCGGCGCCCAGCTCTGGTCGGGGACCTCGGATCGGCGCCCGCTGGTCGAGGCCCTGGGCTACCCGAACCGGCGCGTGCAGTACGAGGCGGCGCTCGCCTTCGGCGCGGCGCAGCCCTCGTCGCCCTTCGAGGGCTCGGACCGGGTTGTCCCGCTCCTCGCCAGCGCAGTGCGCGACGCCTCCGCCCAGTACGCGATGGTGCTCACCGAGGACGTCGAGCAGTACCAGGCCCTGCGGCGCGTGCTCGAGGGGGCGGGTTATCAGGTACTCCCCCGCGCGTCGGGGCTGGCGGAGCTGGGGCAGGAGATCGCCGACGTCGCGGGCGTCGACGTGATCGTGTCGGCCCTCCCGCGCGATGCGGCGCTCGCCTTGATCGACGAGGCGCGCTACTCGGCCAAGCTCGCCGCGACCCCCATCCTCGCCCTGCTCGACCCTCAGGACGCGGCCACGCTGTCGCCGCGCTTCGAGCGCGAGCCAATGGTGATGGTGCGCCGCGCCGGCATCCCGGAGGACGCCCTCACGAACGCCGTCGCCCAGCTCGTGGGCAACGCTTCGGGAGGGGCGATCGCGCCCGAGGAGGCGCGGTCGTACTCCGAGCGGGCGATCACCGTGCTCCGCGACCTGGCGGTGAGCGGGAACCAGGTCCTCCAGGTGCAGGACGCGACGGGGCCGCTCGTCGGCGCCCTTGGCAATGCCGAGGGCGGGCGGCGGATGGCGATCGCCGAGGTGCTCGCCTTCATCCCGGACCCGAGGGCGCAGCAGGCGCTCGCGGACGTCGCCCTGGCCTCGGCCGGCGGCGAGCAGGCCGCGCTCCTGGCCAAGGTGGCGGACTCGGCCAAGCGCTTCGGCAACCAGCTCGATGAGCGGCAGGTCGCGGGCGTCGTCGCCGTGGCGACGAGCGACGCTCCCGAGGAGTCCCTCGCGGCCGCGGCACTCTTGGGGGCCCTCGGCGTGCCCAATTCGGACTTCCTGCCCCAGCTCCTCGGCGAGTAGCTCGCGCTCCGAGATCACGGCCCTTGAACGACCACGCCCGGGGTGAGCCGCGGGCGTGCGTTCGCGCGCGCACGCGCCGTGCCGCGTGGTTCTCGGACTGCGTACTAGCCCGCGCGGGCAATTGATCGGAAGTCGTTGCTGTTGCTGGAGATGCGTCATGGGCGGCGCAGCCGTTAAAGACCGACCGGGTCTGGCGGGGGCCGAGCGATTTCCAGCGAAGCGGGCGGCCGGCGATGCCGATTTCCGCGGCTGTTGGCCGGCCGTCGGACGTCGGGAGGAGGACGCCCGGGCCGGACCGGCGGCGGCGGCGGTCGCTGTCGCGGAATGGAGTGCACCGGCCGCCGCTGAGGCGGACCGCTCGCGAGTGTTCCTCAAGTGTGTGAAGGAGTGCGCAGCATGCATGTTCGCAACCGTGGTCGGAATCGTGCGTTTACGCTGGTTGAAATCCTCATCGTCGTCGTCATCCTGGGCATCCTCGCCGCGATCGTGGTCCCCCAGTTCACGAACGCCGCCAACGACGCCCGCAGCGGCAACATCGTGACGCAGCTCCAGACGCTCAACAACCAGATCGAGCTCTACGCGGCCCGCAACAACGGCGCCTACCCGGCCTTCGACAACACCGACGGCCAGAACGGCTGGTCGGAGCTGATCGACGGCGACTACGTGAAGGACGAGCCCGCGAGCCCCGCGTGGCCCGACGCCGCGACCAACACGGTGGTCGAGACCGGCGCGCTCGGCACGACGGGCTCCGCGACCGCCGCGTGGGTCTGGGACACCGAGCGGCTGTGCGCCTCGTACTTCGACGAGGACACCGGCGAGATCTCGACGGTCGCGACCGACTGAGACGTCGGCTTCGTGAGCGACACCTGAAGACCGGCCCGACGCCCGAAGGGGCGCCGGGCCGCTTCGCGTAGAACGATCGGGGGGGCCGGAGGAGCAACCACATGCAACGGACGAGGCGGGCGTTCACGCTGATCGAGATCCTGATCGTGGTGATCATCCTCGGGATCATGGCGGCGATGGTGGTGCCGCAGTTCGTGAACGCCACGTACGAGGCGTCCACGAAGGCGGCGGTGCACGAGGTGCAGAAGCTGCGCCGGGCGATCGAGGTGTACCAGGTGAGGAACGAGAACCTGCTCCCGGACGTGACGCCGGGCGCCGGCACGTGGGGCGGCCTCACGCGCGACGCGGGCGAGTACCTCAAGAGCGCGCCGCTGAACCCCTACGTCGGCGCCGTCAACGACAACGTGATCGTGTACGGCGTGGGCCCCGACCCCGCCTACCAGACGACGCACGCCTGGATCTACAACCCCGCGACCGGCGAGGTGTGGGCGGGCGGGTTCGACGCCGAGGACAACCCGCTTCCCAAGCCCTGAGCCGCGGAAGCCGCGGGGAGACGCGACGTGAAGCCAACGACCGACCGATTTCTACGCGGGCGCACTTGGGGGCCGGCGTACACGCTCGTGGAGATGCTCGTCGTCGTCGCCATCCTCGGGATCGCCGGGGCCATGGTGATCCCGACGATGGGCGACGCCCGGGTGCTGCGCATCCAGGCGGCGGTGCGCACGCTCGTCGCCGACCTTACCTTCGCCCAGACCGACGCCCTCGCCTATCAGGAGCGCCGCGCCGTCATCTTCGACGAGACCGCGAACGCCTACACCATCGCCGAGGTGCTGGTGAGCAGCGGGGGCGAGGTGACGTACATCCCGCTGTACCTGACCGGCGGCCCCTCCGGCGAGTACGTCGTGGACTACGACTCCAACGGCTTCGACGGCGCCCGTCTGCGCCTGCCGAGCTTCGACGGGGACGCGGTGCTTGTGTTCGACGAGATCGGGGCCCCGGTCGCCGACGCCGCGAGCGACGAGTCCGCCGCCCTCGGCACGGTGTACATCGACAGCGATCGCGCCGTGTTCCGCGTGGACGTCTCGCCCTACACGGGCCAGGTGCGCGTCGAGAAGGTGGCGGGCCTGCCCGGCTAGGTTGTGTTCGGCGGCGGGGGCGCGAGGGGAGGGGTGACCGGTGGTGGAGCCGCATGAAGTGCTGGAGGGCCCGGAGCGTCGCGCCGGCCGGCGTGCGCTGCGGGGCGTGGGCCTGGCGGTGATCGGGGGGCTGGCGCTGCTGCTGTGGGCGCGTCTCAAGCTGGTGACCGACACGCCGCGCATGGTCTACGCCGACCCGCCGATCGGCGCGGCGCCGGGAGCGCCGCGCGGGCCGGCTCCGGGGGCGGGCGATGCCCCGGCGCCGCAGCCGCCGGGGCGGTAGCGGGGCCCCGCCTGAGGGGCCAGGGGGTCGGGCCGCACGCGCCGGGGTGAGCGCGGGGTGCGGGCGATACCCAGTCCGAGAAGAGCATGGATCGCCCGAACGCGCGCCCCCGGAGGGCGCGCGGCGGGGGGTCTGCGCCTGAGGCTGTGCCGGTTGTGCGGCCTCGCGAAGGTCCTAAACCGAAGAGAGCCCCCAAGTCCCCGCCGAGGCCGGACGACAAAGCTGAGGCATTCCTCGCGCTCGGACCGACGTGTGGTCGGTTTATCAGATCCGGACGCGACGCCACAGGCGGGGAAGAAAAAAGCCATGACGCACAATCATCGTTCGAACCAGCGCAACGTCCGGTCGCCCAAGAGCACGTCCGCCCTCGGCCTCACCGCCGCGGTGCTCGCCCTGCTCGCCGGGGCGCCGGCCGGGTACGCGCAGAGCAGCGAGGACGAGGCCGGCCAGCCGGGCGGCTTCGGCTCCCTGATGAACTTCCTGGGGGCGGGCGGCGAGCAGCCGCAGAACGGGAGCGACCCGGCCGGCGAGGCGCCCGCGCAGGCCGACGGCGAGGCCGAGTTCCGCACCGACGGGGTGTACTACGACGAGAACGCGACGATCGAGCTGCACGCCCAGGACGAGGACCTGCGCGACGTTCTCCAGATGCTTTCGATCGAGAGCGAGCGGAACATCGTCACCAGCAGCGACGTGAACGCCCGGGTGACGGCGAACCTCTACGGCGTGACCTTCCACGAGGCGCTCGACGCGATCCTCCATGTCAACGGCTACGGCTACATCGAGCGCGGCAACTTCATCTACGTCTACCCGATCGACGTGCTCGAGCAGATCGAGCAGGCCTCCCGGCAGATGACCTCGCGCGTGATCCGGCTGAACTTCCTCAGCGCGGTGGACGCCGCCGATTTCGTCACCCCGCTCCTGAGCGAGTCGGGCGAGATCAAGAGCAACGGCAAGGCCTCCGCATGGACCGAGCCGACGACCCCCATGGGCAACGAGGAGTTCGCCAACGAGTCGACGCTCGTCGTCTATGACTTCGCCGAGAATATCGACGCGATCGAGAGCCTCCTCACCGAGCTCGACACCCGCCCGGCGCAGATCCTCGTCGAGGCGACGATCGTCCAGACCACCGTCAACGAGCAGAACGCCTTCGGCGTCGACTTCAGCATCATCGGCGACCTCGACTTCGCCGAGTTCGTGAACCCGCTGGGCGCCGTGGACGCCCTCATCGACGGCGGCAGCAGCGGCGAGGCGCTCCCCGAGGACGGCGAGGGGCGCGGCGTGGTCTCGAACCCCGGCAACACCAGCGGCCCCGCGACCTTCAAGGCCGGCATCGTGGACAACGACGTCGCCGTCTTCCTGCGGATGCTCGACCAGGTGACCGACACGACCATCATCTCGAACCCCAAGGTGGTGACGCTCAACCGCCAGCCCGGGCGCGTGCTCGTCGGGCGCAAGGTCGGCTACCTCCAGACCACCGCGACCGACACCGCGACCACCCAGACCGTCGAGTTCCTCGACACCGGCACCCAGCTGAACTTCCGCCCCTTCGTCACCAACGAGGGCATCATCCGCATGGAGCTCAAGCCGCAGGTCTCCGAGGCCGCGCTCCGCTCCGCCACCGACGCCAGCGGCGTCGCCGTGACGATCCCCGACGAGATCACCAATGAGCTGATCGCCAACGTCCTCGTGCCCGACGGCCACACGATCGTGCTCGGCGGCCTCTTCCGCGAGTCCACGACCGCGACGCGCCGCCAGGTGCCGGTGCTGGGCGACATCCCGATCCTCGGCGCCGCCTTCCGCGGCCACGACGACGACGTGCAGCGCCAGGAGATCATCTTCCTGATCACGCCCTCGATCGTCAGCGACCAGGTGCTCGTGGACCAGGGCCTGCGCGGCGAGGACGCCATCCGCCGCGTCCGGGCCGGCGCCCGCGAGGGCACCCTGCCCTTCTCCCGCTCGCGTCAGGCGGCGCAGCTCCTCGTCGAGGCCGAGCACCTCGAGGCCGAGGGCAAGACCGACCGCGCGCTGCACAAGGTGCGCCGCGCTCTGGCCCTCCAGCCCAACCAGTCCGACGCCATCGAGGTGCGCGAGCGCCTGGTCAACGAGGAGGATGTCTGGCCGACCGGCAGCATCCTCGACGAGGTGATCCGCAACGACGCCGAGGAGCTCGAGCACAACATCCTCCAGCACGGCTGGAAGGGCGCCCGCGACCGGCTCTCGGCCGCGCCGAGCTCCACCGAGCCCGTGACCCGCGAGGCCGGCTCCCCGAACCGCGCCCACAACCGGGCCCAGAACCGGGCCCCGAACCGGGCCGCCGCCTCGCACGCCCCGAAGAACGCGAGCTCCGGGCGCCTGACCCCGCTCAACAACGGCGGGAACGACTCGGCCCTCGCCGATGAGTGGTGGAGCAGCCCCGAGTTCCTGACCTTCATGGAGACCTGGAACACCGAGCTCGCACGCGAGCAGGGGCGCAACCCCTCCTCCACCGAGCAGTGGTGGACCACCGCCGAGTTCATCAATTTCCTGAAGGCCTACGAGACCAACGCGCTGGCCGACTCCTGGTGGAACAGCCCCGAGTACCACACCTTCATGGAGACCTGGGACGCCGAGCTCGCCCGGGAGCAGAACCGCGCGCCCTCGACCGGCGACACGTGGTGGACGAGCCCGCAATTCGTCGCCTTCCTGCAGGCCTACCAGTCCGCGGCCCTGGCCGACGCCTCGGCCGGCACGACCAACGGCGCCACCACGACGACGGCGGCGACCAACTCCGGCACGCTCACGAACCGCAACAGCGCCGGCGCGACCACCAACGACGGGCGCATCCCCGTCTCGGCGGACAATCCTTACGTCTACTACCCCTCCGAGGCCGACGTCCCCGCCAACCAGGACGCCGCGACCACGAGCACGGCGAGCGGTGAGACCGCGACCGGCTCGGACACCTCCACGGAGAACGGGTCCACCCAGAGTTACACCGAAGTTGACGAGGATCACCGGGACTGACTCAACTGGCAATCTGGAACGCCGATAAGGGCTGTAGGGCCCGCCCACACCGGGCGGGCCCTTCTCGTTTCGGAACCATGGAGTCGAAAATGAGCGCGAAGCATCTCCAGCGTATGGGACAGGTCGCGGCACTCGGCGCGGGCCTCGCGGTGTCGGGGCTCGGCGGCTGCGCCGGCCACGGCAGCTACACCCGACAGGGCATCTCCCTCGCCCAGCAGAAGGCCGACGCGATGAAGGCCGCCACCGAGTACGACATGGCCCGCCAGGCCTATTTCGCGGGGGACCTGCGCAAGGCCGTCGAGCGGATCGACCGCTCGCTGGCGATCAACCCCGAGGTGGCCAGCAGCCACGTGCTGCGCGGGCGCATCCTGCTGGAGACCGGCGAGATGGACGAGGCGCTCGACTCGCTCCACCGCGCCGAGGCGCTCGCCCCAGACAACGAGGACGCGCAGTATTTCCTCGGCCTGACCTACGAGCGCCTCGTCGAGCGTGAGCAGGCCCTGGAGCACTACCAGAAGGCGGCGGACATCGATCAGGAGGACGCCCAATACGTCGTGGCCGTCGCCGAGGTGTTCATCGACATGGGCCAGGTGGACGCGGCCGAGGAGTACATCCTCAGCCGGCGCGCCCGCTTCGAGCACAACGCCGGCGTGCGCCAGACCCAGGGGCACATCGCTCTCATCAAGAACGACAACGAGAGGGCCCTCGAGATGTTCAGCGAGGCGCGCCTGCTCGCCCCCGACGACACCAGCATCCTCGAGGACCTCGCCCGCACGCAGATCGCGGTGGAGAAGTACGGCGACGCCGCCACCAGCCTGGCCAAGCTGCTCCAGGACGAGGAGGTCCGCGCCACCCGACGCGACCTGTGCCACATGTACGCCCGCTCGCTCGTCAGCGTGCGCCGCTACATCGAGGCCCGGAACGAGTACCTCACGCTCACGGAGGGCGACGCGGGCGCCGGCGACGTCGAGGCCTGGATCGGCCTGGGCAACGTGGCGTACGCCATCAAGGACTCGCACCGCCACCGCAACGCCGCCAACCGGGTGATGGCCCTCGCGCCGGAGCGCGAGGAGGGGTACCTTCTCCGCGCCCTCTGGCACCGCCGGCGCGGCGAGAACGAGGACGCCGTCAAGTGGCTCGATCTCGGATCGCAGCGGGCCATGCAGGTGAGCTCGACCTACACGCTCCGCGGCGTGATCCTCAACGAGATGGGGCGCACCGGCGAGGCCCGCGAGAGCTTCGAGGCCGCCCTGCGCGAGGACCCCAGCGACACCACCGTCGCCGGCGTCATCGACGGCCTGGATGCCAGCGAGAATTGACGCCGCCTCCCGAGGGCGGGTGCTCCCCGAGCTCCACCACAGGGGACGCAGAGTTCCACAAGGCATACGGGACAGGTCCGCTCCCGGCGGCCTCTGCTCCCCTGAGCCTCTGCGTCCTCTGTGGTGAGCTTCATCCAGCGGCGCGCGCGGCCCGACGGGTCAGGTGCGATGCACCCGCAGGTCGTGCAGCTCCGCTTCGACGCTGGTCGAGCCGCCCCAATCGGAGAGCTTCGGCGTGACGATCGCGTCGATGCGCATCCCCGGAGCGAGCTCGCCGGCCCGCTCACCCCAGCGCCACGCGATGAGCTTGAGCGAGCGGTCTCCGGAGCGCACCCGCATCGAGAGGTGCTTGCCCTCCTTGCCCACAGCGCGCGGCTGGTCCGCGATCGCAAGCGCATTCAGGCGCAGCCGCACCTGCGGGTTGCCCATGCCGAAGGGCCCGAGCCGCTCCAGCTCCCGAACCGGCTCGATCGCCAGCTCGGCGAGCTGGGCGTCGCAGTCGTAGGAGATCCGGCGGGCGAGACTCGCCTCGTGCAGCACGGCGTTCACCTCGGCCACGAGCGCCTCCTGCAGGCACTCCAGGTGCTCCCGCCGGACCGCCAGCCCCGCCGCCATGTCGTGCCCGCCCCAGCGCTCGAGCAGGTGCGCGCACCGCGCCAGCGCCGCGTGCAGGCTCACTCCCGGCACGGAGCGCCCCGAGCCGTGGCAGACCTCGCCGTCGTCGGCCATCAGCACCACCGGCCGGTGGAACCGCTCCACCAGGCGCGAGCAGGCGATCCCCACCACGCCCGCGTGCCACTCACGGTGCGCCAGCACGATCGCCCGGCGCCCCGGCCCGGTCATCCCCGCCGCCTCGGCCAGCTCCGACGCCTGCTCCACGATCTCGTCCTCGATCTTCCGGCGCGCGGCGTTCTGCCGGTTCAGCTCTTCCGCGATCGCGTGCGCCTCCTCGTAGGAGCAGGTCGTGAGCATCCGCACCGCCTCCCGCGCGTGCCCAAGCCGCCCGCACGCGTTCAGGCGCGGCGCCAGCGTGAAGGCCACGCGCTCCGCGTCGATCTCCTCGCCCCCCAGGCCCGAGGCGTCGATCAGCGCCCTGAGCCCCGCCAGCGGCGTGTGTTTCAGCCGCCCCAGGCCGAACCTCGCGATCACCCGGTTCTCGCCGCGCAGGGGGACCACGTCCGCGATCACCCCGAGCGCCGCCAGCGCCAACAGGCTGACCAGGAGTTCGCGCGACCGCTGCGACACTCGCGCCGACCCCTCCGCCAGCGTCACCAGGCGCCACGCGAGCTTGTACGCGACCCCCGCCCCGCACAGGTCGCCGAACGGGTACGCGCTCCCCGGCAGGCGCGGATGCACCGCGGCGTAGGCCCGCGGCAGGCTGTCCTCGCAGTCCGGGGCGTTGTGGTGGTCCGTAATGATCAGGTCCACCCCGCGATCGGCCGCCACCGCCGCGGACTCGCACGCCGTGATCCCGCAGTCCACGGTCACGATCACCCGCGCGCCCTCCGCCGCGAGCGTCGCGATGGCCTCCGGGTTCAGGCCGTAGCCCTCGTCGAGGCGGTGGGGGATGTACGTGCGCACGTCCGCGCCGGGGCGCAGGCTCATGAGCGTGTGCCACAGGATCGCCGTCGCCGTCACGCCGTCCACGTCGTAGTCGCCGTAGATGATGATCCGTTCGCCGCTCCGCAGGGCGCGCAGGATTCGTTCCGCGCCCCGGTCCACACCCGGCAGGAGCGAAGGGTCGTGCAACCCCGTGAGCGAGGGCCTGAGGAATTCGGCGGTCTCCTCTGCCCCGCACAGCCCTCGGGCGCCGAGCACCCTCGCGACCAGGGGGTGGACGCCCGGCGCCGCGTCCTCCCGAGCCGCCGGCGCGATCCGCCGGCTCCAGAGCGCGGTGAGGCCGCGCCCGTCGTGCCGGTCCGGCTCGGCGGATACACTCGTGCTCTCTGGAACGGTCTGCAATCCCGGCCGCCTCCCGCCCTACAAGATATGCGCCGATGGTGAAGCTGAACCGCATTTATACCAAGACCGGCGACGACGGGACAACCGGGCTCGTCGGCGGCGCGCGCGTCTCCAAGGCCTCGCTCCGCGTGGAAGCGTACGGCGCGGTGGACGAGGCGAACGCCGCCGTTGGACTCGCCGTCGCCGCCTGCCGGCGCGCCGTGCGCGACGACGCCGTGGGCGGAACGCTCCCCCGCGTGATCGATGTCCTCACGAGCGTGCAGCACGACCTCTTCGACGCGGGCGCGGACCTTGCCACGCCCGCAGCCGCGGGCGAGGTCCCGGCCAAGGCCCTCCGTGTGACGGCCGCCCAGACGCAG
>DASRXL010000215.1:0-6763 GCA_035654175.1 Phycisphaerales bacterium | reverse complement strand
ACCGCCGCGAGGAGCTGCTCGCCGTCGCTATAGAGAGAGGGCAGGGGCACGGCCATGGGGCTCGGTGCGTCGCTCTTCTTCTGGCTCCAGAAGGCGAACTGGTTGGGCTTGACGGCGTAGCCGGGGTTGGTCTGCTTCATGGAGGCGAGCAGGTCCGCCATGCCGGGCTGGTCGCTGCGCATCTCGAAGCCGAGCGTGACGGTGCAGCCGTCGAGGGCGCGGTAGTGCTCGAGCATCTTGTCGAAGATGTCGTTCTGGGCCTCCTGCCCGAGGCACACGCCGGTGAAGGCGAGCAGGCAGAGGGCAGCGGATCTCTTGGTCACAGTGCGTTCCTTGTGCGATGGGTCCGCTCCGTCTGCGGGCGTTCGGGGGCCGCATTCCGGCGGGGCGGTGCCAAAGGGTATTCCGAGGATTCGCGAGTGGTGCGGAGCGGGGGAGGGCTCCCGTGCGGCTAAGAAGTCCTTCACGCGGTCCGACGGTCAGCTCGCAGGGCGCGCGGCGGGCGGTTCGGTCCAGACGAGCTTGTATGTCAGCGCGGCGAGGAGCGAGCCCGCGACCGGGCCGGCCCAGTACGCCCAATGCATGTCCCAATGCCCGTAGAGCGCCGGGCCGAACGTGCGCGCGGGGTTCATGCTCGAGCCGGTGAGGGGGCCGAACGCCATGATGCACACCGCCACCGTGAGGCCGATGCCGAACCCGCCGACCCGGTGCGCGCGCCCGTCCACGGCGGTCGTGAGCACCGCGAGCATGAGCGCGAAGGTCTGAAGCAGCTCGAGGCCGACGACGCCGGGCACGTTCTCCGCGGCGGTGAAGCGACCGATGGTCGCGCCCACGGTGGTGCCGAGCGGGTCCGCCGCGACGACGGAGCTGTTGGCCACCTCCGGCGTGAGCAGGAAGACCAGCATGCCGGCGCCGCTGGCGGCGCCCACGAGCTGCGCCGCGACGAAGGCCAGCGTCCGGCCGGGCGGCTGTATGCCGATCGCCATCAGGCCGATCGAGACTGCCGGGTTGAATTGCCCGCCGGAGACATAGAGAGACCCGGTGACAAAGACGGCGAGCACGAGGCCGTGCGTCAGCGCGATCGTCGCGAGGCTGCCAGCGGATCCCGCGAGCTCGTGGGTCATGACGATCGAGGCGGCCCCGAAGAAGACCAGCGCGAATGTGCCGATGAACTCCGCGATGCAACCCCTCACGAGATGGTTCATGGTCGTCTCCTCGTCGCCGGCGGCGGCGACGGGCGCGAGTCTCCCAGTTCGCGCGTCGCTCCGCAACCCCCCGGCCCGGCTCGGCGGTATGGTGGGGGCGTGGCTGGAACTCCGCATGCAGGTCGGGGCTGCCGGGGACTGACGCGCCGCGAAGCGTCGGCCATCCTGGCCGGAGCGCTCGGGGCGGGGTTCGGGGGGTGTGCCCGCGCTCGGGCTCGGCGGCTGGCGCGGGCGGCGGCCCGGCGGCCGACACTGATCCCCAGCGCCGGGCGCATCGATCTGGCGCCGGGAGCGCCGCTGCTTCTGCCCGTGCGCGTCGAAGGGCCCCTGCCCGGCTCGGTTGTGCCGTCAGTCGCGCTGAGCGATGGGCGCGAGCTCGCGGCGTCGCTGGTGTGGATCGGCGTGGAGGTCGGGGCGGGTTCGCTCTCGGGGTGGCTGCCCTCGGTCGAGCGATGGGTCGTCACTCCCGCGAGCGAGGGGGCCATCCCCGCCAGTGTGGGCTCGTGGCACGTCGTCGCCGACCTGCCGCCCGACGCGGGCGGGCAGGCGCTGCGCCTGAACGACCGGACGATCCGCGTGAACTGGCTTGCCGAGCCGGAGGCGCTGCGCCCCGGATCGGCGCCGGCGGGCGAGGCGTGGGAGCCTTGGCGTCGGCCGGCGGGCACGCCGATGCCCACCTCGTCGCTGCTGGCCCCGGAGTGGCGGAGCCCGCTGCGGCGCTGGCGGGCGCGGCTGGTGACGACCGGGCTGGATGCGCCGGCCCCGATCGAGGCGCTGTGGCTGGTCGAGGGAGAGCGGGCGGTGCTGGATGCGCTGGCCGACCTCGTCGAGGCGCGGTGGCGGGTGGGCCTGGCGCGGTTGTGGTATGCCGACGCGGTGGCGTGCGGTCGGCTGGTCGCGCGCCTCACGCGGACGGTCGGGCTGGCGCCGGGGATCGATGCGCCGGCGTGGCCGGCGGATCAGAAGGCGCTCGACTCGCTGCTGACCGACCTGCTCGATCCGGCGCTCGGGGGCGCGCGGCTCGCAGCGCGGAGCGAGGCCTGGCTCGGTTCGCTCCCCGACGCGGCGGCCTGGATTGTGGACGACGCGGCGGGCTGGGGGGCCGAGGGCGGCGGGCCGGTCGCGAGGCTGGGCGTGGCGGTGCTGACCGACCGGCCCGGGCTCCTCTGGGTGGAGGGCGCGGGCGGGGTTCGGGTTGGAGATCCGCTGCCGATCCGGCCCGGCGTCGTCGCGGCGCTGGACGTGGAGGCCGCGGAGGGGTCGCCGGAGGTCGGGGCGCGGAGGTTTGGGGTGCATGCGGGCGACGCGGTCGTCGAGGTCGGGGTGCGCGAGGTCGAGAGCATCCGGCCGCCGGGCGCCCGGTGCGGACCGCTCCTGCACGATTGGACGCTGGACGCCTGGGGGGCGTCGGACCCGTCGCGGGGCGCGACCCCGGACGCGGCGGCGGCGGCGATGCTGTACAGGGACGGATCGGGCGCGAGCGATTCGGGATGGTCGCTGTTCCTGGAGTGCGCCGGCGGTGGCGGCGGTGCGGACGACGTCGTGCGAGTGTGGTTCGGGCCGAGGGGCGCGGCCACGGGGTTGCTCCGCGTGTCCGGGGACGGCGTGGTGCGCGACGAGCGGGGCTCGGGGGAAGAGGTGCTGCTGGGTGTGTCGGAGGAGCCGGGCCGGTGGTCGATGACCGTCGCGGTGCCGCGGGAGGCGGTGGGGCCTGACGGGGTGATCCTTCTGGGCATCTCGCGGGTCGACGCCCGGGGCGCGCGCACGGCGTGGCCGCGCCGGCTGATGCCGTGGGAGGAGGAGCCTGCGCGTGCGGCGATCGACACGCGGACCTGGGGCGGGCTGCGCGAGGCGGGGGGTTGAGGGCCGGCGGTCAGATGCGCACGCGCAGCCCGAAGAGCACCCACTCGAGCGTGAGCAAAGCGGCCGCGGCGATGAGGAGCCACGGCCAGATCTCGCGGGGCTCGCTCTGCGCGCGGGTGGATTCCGAGGCGGGGGCGGGCGCACCGGGGACAGGCAGGCTCAGGGGTGCTTCGAGCGAGGACTCGCGCGCGTCGAGCAGGTTGACGGGGACCTCGGTCTCGCCGATGCGCCAGATGCCGGCGAGGTCGAGCATGCCGAGGCGGGAGAGGGCGCCGTCGGCGGCGGGCGCGGGAGCCGGGCGCGTGCCGCCGCGGGGGTCTCGCAGCTGCGCTCCGGCGGCTTCGACGGGGCGGGGCAGCACGACCGGTTGCCCGGTTCGTCCCGCCCAACCGCCGGCGAGCGATCCGCCGGCGGGGAGCGATTCGACGGCATTGGCAAGGAAGATGGGGAAGCTGTAGTGCATCGGCCAGGTCGATTGCACGAGGTCGAACCCGGCGACGACGTGCGCGACGCGGTCGTGCTCGACGACGGCGAGCACGACGCCGCGGGCGGTGCGGGCGAGCTCCGTGAAGTCGCGCGGGTCGGCCTCGGGCGCGGGGTCGAGGAGGGCGGTGCGTCCGACGCGGACGCCGTCGAGGGCGACGTCGCGCAGGAGCGGGTGGGCGCGGTCCCAGGCGAGGATGGGCTGGACAGCGGGCTCGGCGGGGTGCGAGGAGATCGCGGGCAGGGGTGGGGTGTCGCCGAAGTGGAGCGAGGGGATGGGGGGCACGGCGTTGCCGGGCGCGGCGTCGAAGATGGCCAGGTCGACGCCGTCGTACGCGTCGGCGCCGAGCTCGCGCAGGCGTTCGCTCGAGATGAGCCGCAGAGTCGAGAGATTGAGCTCGCGCAGGACGTCGGTGAGGAGCCAGCCTGAGCCGGCGGACTCGGACTCCTCGGTGCGCACCAGGAGGACGGCGGGGCGTCTGGGGGGCTCGATGCGGAGCGCGGCGGTGTTGTCGGCGTCGAGAGCGTCGGCGCGATCGATCGAGAGGGTGAGCAGGCCGCCGCCGGGCATGCCGACCTGAAGGCTGACGGGCGTTTCGCCCGGCTGACCTCCGGCGGCGGGCTCGACCTCGACGGCCTGGCGGGCGAGCACCTCCCCGGCGTGCGTGACGGTCAGCGGCAGGGTGGACGCCTCCTGGAGATTGCTCGAGAGCCGGGCGAAGACGCGCACGAGCGAGGGGGTTTCGGCGTCGCGTCTGGCCGCGATGGCGACGAACCCGAGGTTGTCGCCGATCCGCTCCTTCGGGGCGGCGCGCGCGAATCGGACCTCCGCGGGCAGGGCGGGCAGCTCGGCGGCGGTCGAGCCGTCGGAGCAGACGACCACGAGCGCGCGGGGCGCCTGAGCCGACTCGGGGTCTTCGGCGCCGATCAGGGCCTGCACGAGGCGGAGAGCGGCGGCGAGGTCGCCCGGCTCGTCGGCGGGGGCGAGGGCGTCGAGCGCCCGGAGCAGCTCGCCCTTGGAGCGCGTCGGCCCGGCGACGATCTCGGCGCTCGCGCCGCAGGCGATCACGGAGATCTCCCCCTGAAAGCTCGCGACGGCGACGCGCTCGATCGCGTCGCGCGCGCGCTCGGTCGCGGCTTCGAAGCGGGAGGCGCCGGCCGGCATATCGGCGGCGCGCATGGAGGCGGAGCGGTCGAGCACGATGAAGACCTGGCCGGGCATGGCCCCCTGCGCGTGCAACGCCGGGCGCGCGAGCGCGAGCAGGAGAAGCGCAAGGATCAGCAACTGGAGGAGAAGGAGCAGAGAGGGACGCAGCCAGCGGAACGGCACGTTGGCCTGGATGTCTTCCGCGGCCTGGGCCCACAGCATGGTGCTGCCCACGCGGACGGGGCGCCGGCGGAGCTTGAGGAAGTACAGGACGAGCAGGGCGGGGACCGCCACCAGCGCGGCGACGATCGCGGGCAGCGGGGCGAGGAAGGTCATCCGGCCGCCCCGGCTGCGCCCGCCCGGCCGGAGCCGGCGGCGCGGTAGCCCTTGGCGACGATGTACATCTCGCGCGAGACGTCGCGGCTGGCCTTGGGCTTGAAGCCCCTGGCGTCGCGGAAGAGCCGCTGGGTTTCGCGCAGCACGAACGGATATTCCTGGCCCTCGAAGATCTTCATCGCGAGAACGCCGTCGGGGGCGAGCACGCCGGGGAGCAGGGCGAGCAGGCTGCGGCAGAGGCGCGCGGAGACGAGGTCGTCGCCGTGGCCGCTGGTGTTGGGCGCCATGTCGCTGAGCACCAGGTCGAACAGGCCGCCGGCGGGGCCGGTGAGCGATCCGGGCGGCGACTTCTCGATGTCGCCCACGAGCGTGGTCACATTCGGCGGCATCGCGTGCTCGACGCGCTTGAGATCGATGCCGACGATCGCCGCATCGGGCCCGGCGATCTCGGCCGCGACCTGGAGCCAGGAGCCGGGGGCGCAGCCGACGTCGAGCACGCGGGCGGCGGAGCGCAGGAGCGCGAACCGGTCATCGATCTCGGCGAGCTTGTAGGCCGATCGGGCGAGATAGCCCTCGGCCTTGGCCTGCTTGAAGTAGCGGTCGTGGAGCTTGCGCTGGGCCACGACGGGATCGTACGGGGCCGGGCGCGGGCGCGTGCCTCAGCGCTCGTCGTGCTCGTCGTCCGCGGGGAGCTCGTCGGCCTCCGCCTGCCAGAGGCGCTGGACCTCCTCGAGGATCCGCTCGTTCACCGGGTGGCCCTGCTGCTCCTCGAAGCCCTCGAGCGCTTCGATCATGCGGCGCAGCTCGGGGAATGTGACCGAGTACGCGGCGATGTCGGGGTGGTTGTCGTAGAGCTCCTCGGCGATGCGCTGCACGTCGAGCCAGTGGAACTTGTCGTCGGCCATCATCAAGATCCTCGTGCGAGGTCGGCGCCGGCCGATCCGGCGCCCTAGTGCGGGACTTCCTTGACCGCGTTGCGGTTCCACGCCGGCACGCGCACCACGATCGGGCCGTCCCCCTCGATGATGCACTGGCAGGACAGGCGGCTGTTGCGCTGGAGACCCGGGGCCTCCTCGACGCGGTCCTCCTCGGCCTCGGTCGGCTCGGAGAGGTCGTCCATGCCCTGCTCGACGTACACATGGCAGGTCGAGCAGGCGCAGACGGCGCCGCACGCGTGCTCGATGTTGATCCCGTGCTCGACGGCCACCTCGAGCAGGTGCTCGCCCTTGGCGGCCATCACGGTCCACTCACCCTTCTCCGTGCCCGTGAGGCCCTCGGGGTCCTCCAGCAGGTATTTGACCGCCACCGTGGCGGGTCCGTGGTCGTGGTCGGAGTGTCGCAGGTGCATCGGTCCGGCTCCAGACAGATCGGTTCTGTATTGAGTCTAAGTCTCAACAGAGCATAGCGCGGGCGCAGAGCGCGGGGGAGTCTCCGCCAATGCCGGCTATGGTTCTCGCCTATGGACGCCCAGAAGCCGGCCGCGGGCGGCCCCCACGCGGCCGCTCCACTCCCGGCGATCGAGGTCTCCATTGTCGCACCGGCGCACAATGAAGAGGAGAACGTCGGCGCGCTCGTGGAGGAGGTCGGGCGCGCGGGCGAGCGGCTCGGGGCGCCGTTCGAGTTCATCGTTGTGGACGACGGATCGACCGACGGGACGCGTGCGGCGGTGCAGGGGCTGATGCGCGGCCGGCCTTGGCTCCGATGCGTGGCGATGCGCCGAACGCCGCCC
>DASRXL010000214.1:0-40385 GCA_035654175.1 Phycisphaerales bacterium | reverse complement strand
TGTGGGGCGGGCTGGTGCGCATCCTGCTCGTGCACCACGTCACGTGGAGCGTGAACTCGGTGTGCCACCTCTGGGGCACGCGCCCGTTCAAGAGCCACGACGAGAGCCGCAACAACCCGATCGTGGGTGTGCTGGCCTTCGGCGAGGGGTGGCACAACAACCACCACGCCTTCCCGACCTCGGCTCGCCACGGGCTGCGCTGGTGGGAGATCGACACGAGCTATGCCGTCATCCGCGCGATGGAGAGGCTCGGGCTGGTGTGGAACGTGCGGGTGCCGGCGCCGGAGCGGGTGATCGCGAAACGCGCGTGAGGAGGCACTGGCGGGCGAGCCGCCGGCGGCAAAGGACTCGCGCTCTTCGCTGGCGATACAAAGCCCCTCCAGCCGATAACGCATACCGTCCCCCGGGCTATCCCTGCGCTCTGCGCAGCAACCCCGGGAAGGAGCCGGCATGCCTCTCTCGAAACCCCAACCAGCCTCCGCCGATATCGGCGTCGTCGGCCTCGCCGTCATGGGCCAGAACCTCGCCCTCAACATCGCCGACCACGGCTTCGCCACCGCCGTCTACAACCGAACCACCAGCGTCACGGACCAGATGATCGGTGAGCACCAGGCCGGCTCCTTCGGCACGGGCTACCGCTCCCGCGGCCCCGGCTCGCTCATCCCCGCCGCCGAGATCGCGGACTTCGTCGCCAGCCTCCGCCGGCCCCGCGTCGCCGTCGTCCTGGTCAAAGCCGGCAAGGCCACCGACGCCGTCATCGACTCCCTCGCCGGGCACATGCAGCCCGGCGACGTCATCGTCGACGGCGGCAACGCCCACTGGAACGACACCGCCCGGCGCGAGCAGTCCCTCAAAGCCCGCGGCCTGCTCTTCGTCGGCTCCGGTGTCTCCGGCGGCGAGCTGGGCGCCCGCTTCGGCCCAAGCCTCATGCCCGGCGGCGAGCCGGAGGCATGGAAGCGCCTCGAGCCCTTCTGGACCGCCATCGCCGCCAAGGTCGACTCTGGCACCGGCAAGCCCATCGACGGCGCCGCCCCCGGCCGCCCCGTCGAGGCTCCCAACGCCGAGCCCTGCACCGCCTACATCGGCCCCGGCGCCAGCGGCCACTTCGTCAAGATGGTCCACAACGGCATCGAGTACGCCGACATGCAGATGATCGCCGAGGCCTACACCCTCCTCGGCGGGGTGCTCGGCAAAGAGCCGCAGCGCATGTCCGAGATCTTCGCCGAATGGAACACCGGCGAGCTCGACAGCTTCCTCATCGAGATCACCGCCGACATCCTCGCACAGAACGACCCGGCCACCGGCGCCCCGTTTGTCGACGTCGTCCTCGACGCCGCCGGCCAGAAAGGCACCGGCAAGTGGACCAGCGAGGCCGCGCTCGATCTCGGCGTCGCCGCGCCCACAATCGCCGAGGCCGTCTTCGCCCGCGCCATCAGCGCCGCGAAGGAGGACCGCGTCGCGGCCTCCCGCGTCCTCCGCGGCCCCGCCGGCGCCGAATTCAAGGGCGACCGCAAGCGCTTCGTCGAATCCATCCGCCGCGCCCTCTACTGCTCCAAGGTCTGCGCCTACGCCCAGGGCTTCGCCCTCATGGCCGAGGCCTCCGAGCAGTGGGGGTGGTCCCTCGACTTCTCCTCCATCGCCCGCATCTGGCGCGGCGGGTGCATCATCCGCGCCCGCCTGCTCCACACCATCATGCAGGCCTTCGCCGCCGACAACGCCCTCCCGAACCTGCTCATGGACTCCCACTTCGCGTCGCAGGTCGGCCAGTGGCAGGACTCCTGGCGCGAGGTCGTCGCCAGCGCCGCCGCCATGGGCGTCCCCGTCCCCGCGTTCTCCAGCGCCCTCGCCTACTACGACTCTCTCCGCGCCGAGCGGCTGAGCGCAAACCTCATCCAGGCCCAGCGCGACTACTTCGGCGCACACACCTACGAGCGCACCGATCAGCCCAGAGGCAAGTTCTTCCACCTCGATTGGCCCCACCCGGACAGGCCGGAGCAGGAGGCCTGAGCACATGCCCAACGGCAGACGCACACTCACCCTCGCCGACTCCCGCGACGGTCTCGCGGCCCTGAAGCCCGGCAAGCCGCTCGAGGTCCTCGGCCGCGAGCACCTCCGCACCCCGCGCCTCGTGCTGCGCCCGTTCCGAGCCGCGGACCGGGACGAGTTCATCCGCGTGGTCCGCGAGAGCCGCGACCACCTCGCCGAGTTCAGCCCCCTCCACATGCCCGGCGAATCCGACGGCGAGCTCTTCGCACGCCAGCTCCGACTCGCTCTTGAGGGAGACAGCACCCTCAACGCGTGCCGCCGCGCCGCCTTCGACGAGTCCGGCCGCCTCGTCTGCGCGATCAATCTCAACTCCATCCGCCGCGGCCTCACGTTCGAGGCCGACGCCAACTGGTGGACCGGCGCCGACGCCCTCCACCGCGGTTACGCGACCGAAGCCCTCGGCGCCCTGCTCCTGCACGCCTTCACCGATCTTCCCGCCGGCCTCGGCCTCCACCGCGTCCTCGCCGGCATCCAGCCGCAGAACACCGCCAGCCGCCGCCTCGCCGAGCGGCTCGGTTTCCGCCGCCTCGGCCCCGAGCGCTCCTACCTCCACGCCGGCGGCAAGTGGGACCTCCACGAGATGTACGAGGTCTCCCCCGACACCCTCATGCTCCGCGCCGCCGGCGGAGAGCGTTCCGCCTTGATGCCTTGGTGCCTTATGCCTTGATGCCTCATGCCTTGATGCCTTCTTCCCTATCGACCCCCCCGGATTCACCGCGCCACCCCCTACGCTTCCCTGAGGAGGCGACATGGCCCGCACGCCCTACGTCGGCGGCAACTGGAAAATGAACACCGATCGAGCCTCCGCCGAGGCGCTCGCGGCGGAAGTCGCGCTCGGCGTGGTCCCCGGCGTCGAGGTCGCCATTTTCCCGCCGTTCCCCTATCTCATCCCCGTTGGCGAGGCCGTCCTCGGCGCCGACGCCCGCGCCGCCGCCCAGCGCGAAGGCGCCCGACCACTCGTCAAACTCGGCGCTCAAGACTGCTACTTCGAGAAGAACGGCGCATTCACCGGGGAGGTGTCTCCCGAGATGCTCTCCGATTGTGCCGTGCAGTCGGTGCTGACCGGCCACTCCGAGCGCCGCCACGTGCTCGGCGAACCCGACGAGCTCGTGAACCGCAAGACCCGCGCCGTGCTCGACGCCGGCCTCGGGTGCGTCCTCTGCATCGGCGAAAGGCTGGACGAGCGCAAGACCGGGCAGACCGACGCCGTGAACGAGCGCCAGCTCCGCGCCGGGCTCTCCGGGGTCGCGCCCGAGCAGATGTCCCGCGTCGTCGTCGCCTACGAGCCCGTCTGGGCCATCGGCACCGGCGTCGTCGCCACTCCCGCCGACGCCCAGGACGCCCACGCCAACATCCGCGCGCTCCTCGCCGACCTCTACTCCCCCGCGATCGCCGCCTCAACCCGCATCATCTACGGCGGCTCCCTCAAGCCCTCCAACGCCGCGGAGATCCTGGCGCAACCGGATGTCGACGGCGGCCTCGTCGGCGGCGCATCCCTCAAGGCGGCCGACTTTCTCGCCATCGTGCAAGCCGCGGCCCGCCGACACCGCTGACGTCAAACCCCCCCAGCCCTCTGCCCTTTGGCCTTTCATTCGCCGCCTAAACTCCCCGTCCGGGGGCAACCCGCCCCGGCGCTCTCCGAAACACTGCTCTGCCACTCCCGCGAGTTGACCCCTGGAGCCCCGACCCTCATGGACCCGACCTTCGGCATGCTGACCCTCGGCGCCGCCAGCTGGCTCATCGGCCTCCTCAGCGTCGCGTTCCTGTTCTGCTCGGTGCTGCTGGTGCTCACCGTCCTCATCCAGCGGCCGCAGGGCGGCGGGCTCTCCGGAGCGTTCGGGGCCGGCGCCGGCTCGGGCGAGACCGCCTTCGGCGCCCGCACCGGCGACGCGCTCACGATCGCGACCATCTCGTTCTTCGTGCTGTGGCTCGTGGTGGCGGTCGGGCTCGTGTGGGTGATGCAGCCCCAGGGCGTCGCGCCGATAGGCGCCGAGGCCGCCTCCACCGAGCCAACCACCGAGCCAGCCACCGACCCCGATGCGCCGGCCGGGAACCAAGCCACCCCGCCGGCGACCGTCCCCGCGGAGGGCGGGCAGCCCGCCCCGCAGGAGGGCGAGCCGCCGGTGGATCAGCCCGCCGGCGACCCCGACGAAGGCGGTGAGCAGACCGGCGGCGCTCAGGACGACACCGCCGACAGCGACGGCGACCCGCCGGGGGGCGGCCTGTAAGCTGGGTCGTCGAGACGTCGGCCGAAGGAGACCTCCCCGCGTGATCCGAAGCATGACCGGTTTCGGCGAAGCCACCCGCCACGACGACGGCGTGCACTACGCCGTCGAGCTGCGCTCCCTCAACAACAAGTACTTCAAGGCCTCCATCCGCCTGCCCGAGCAGCTGCAGGTGCTCGAGGCCGAGCTGGAGACCGCGCTGCGCCGCCGCATCACCCGCGGCAGCGTCACGCTGACCGCCTCCTTCGCCGACACCTCCGCCTCCGCCGCGCTGGAGGTCAACCACCAGGCGCTCGACCGCTACATCGACCAGGTCAAGCAGTCCCGCGCCGTCCGCGCGGGGGAGATGTCGATCGACCTCGCCGCCCTACTCGCGCTCCCCGGCGTGCTGCAGCAGCCGGCCGGCGACGAGAGCCGCCTCCACCAGGCCCGCGCCGTGCTCCTCGGGCTCGTCAGCGCCGCCTGCGACCACCTCATCTCGATGCGCCGGCGCGAGGGCAACCTCCTCATGGAGGAGCTCACCGGCCACCGCGACCTGATCGCCGATCGGCTCGCCAAGATCAAGGCCCAGGCGCCGCGGGTGATCGAGGAATACGAGACCCGCCTCCGCCAGCGCATGCAGCAGATGCTGCGCGAGGCCCAGATCTCGGTGGAGCCGGCCGAGCTCATCCGCGAGATCGCCGTCTACGCCGAGAAGACCGACATCGCCGAGGAGGTCAGCCGGCTCGGCGGCCACATCGAGCAGTTCAGCGACCTGCTCGACGCGCCCGAGGACCAGCCCGTCGGGCGCACGCTCGACTTCCTCGCCCAGGAGATGCTGCGCGAGGCCAACACGATCGCGAGCAAGAGCCCCGACAGCCTCATCAGCCGCCTCATCGTGGAGGTCAAGGGCGCGATCGACCGCATCAAGGAGCAGGTGCAGAACGTCGAGTAGCGCCGGCACCCCGCGCCCATGAGCACCCCGCCGGAGAAGGCCGCGTCCGCGCTCACGCCGCCCGGCGCCAAGGCCGATCGGCGATCGTCCTTCGACCTCGGCGAGCTCGCGAGCGTCTGCGCCCACTACGACGTCGGCGACATCCGGCGCGTCCTCGAATACCGCAAGGGCTCCCGCCGCTCCCCCAAGGTGCTGCTCGACACCTCCACGGGCCGGTACCTGCTCAAGCGCCGCGCGCGCGGACGCGACGATCCATACCGCGTCGCCTTCTGCCACGACCTCCAGCTCTACCTCGCCGCGTCCGGGTTCCCGGCGACGCGCCTGATCGGCACCCGGCTCGGGAACAACTCCATGGTCCAGCTCGGCGACCGCGTGTACGAGCTGTTCGAGTATGTCGAGGGCGAGCCGTTCGACCGCACCGCCACGCCCTGTGAGCACGCCGGCGCGCTGCTCGCCCGCCTGCACGCCCTCGCGCGCGACTACCACCCCCGATGGCCCGCCCCCGCGTGGTCCTACCACGACGATCAGGCCGTGCGCGTGCGCCTCGGACAGATCGTCGATCGCGGCATCGCCGCGCCGGAAGCCGGCGAGCTCCGCCGCGTGTACGACGCCGCCGCCGCCCTCGCGGCGCCGCCCAAGGGACGCAAACGCCCCCGCGTGCAGCTCCTCCACGGCGATTGGCACCCGGGCAACATGATCTTCCGCGACCGACGCGTCGCGGCGGTGGTCGATTTCGACGGCGCCCGCACCGGCCCCGTCGCGCCGGATGTCGCCACGGGCGCGCTCCAGTTCGCCCTCACCCGCGTCGGCCTCGACGCGGACGCCTGGCCCGACGCGCTCGACGCGGAGCGGTTCGCGGCGTTCCTGCGCGGGTACGGCTCCGCCGGCGAGGCGGTCGACCCAAAGCTCCTCCCCCCGCTCATGACCGAGTCGCTCATCGCCGAGGTCGCCGCACCGGTCGCACTCACCGGCTCGTTCGGCGGGCTGCCGCCCGACCCATTCGTCCGCATGGTGCTCCGCAAGTCGCGGTGGCTCCTCAGGCATGCCGACAAACTCGCGGCCCTCGGCGCCCGATCCTTGGTCCATCCGGGGCCGGCCCATTGACGCGGCGACCCCGGCGTGGAACACTGGTCTTGCCATGGCCTCCGGTTCCGCTTTGTCCGGCGTGACGATCGCCGCCCTCGTGGCGGGATTCGCCCGCCCGATACCGGCCGCGGCCCAGCCGACGGATCCGCCCTCCCGCCCGGGCCAGCCCGGCCTGCGCGATCCCGCGGCTCCGGGCGCGCGCGAGCTGCCCGACACCCGCCCTCCCATCGAGCAGCTGCTGGCGCGGCTCGACGACCCGATATTCAGCGTGCGCGAGCGGGCCACGTTCGACCTGGCGAACCGCGACGACCTCACGCTCGGGCGCGCCGAGCAGATGCTGGCCGATCCCGGCCTCTCGCCGGAGCAGCGGCTGCGCCTGAGCGCCGCGGCGCTCGCGCTGTTCATGCGCGGGCCGCGCCCGGCGATGGGGATCAGTTTCGCCCTGGGCGGTGAGCCCGACGCGGCGGTGGTCGAGCAGCCGCAAGCGGGCTTCCACGCCGCGGAGGTCCTGCGCCACAACGACCGCGTGCTCGAGGCCGACGGCGTGCCGATCACGGACCAGCCGACATTCCGGGCGCTCATCCTCAGCCACGCGCCCGGCGACACGATGCCGCTGAAGATCATGCGCGACGGCGCCGAGCTCGAGGTCGAGGTCAGGCTCGGGAGCTTCGCGGACCTCCGCACCGGCGCCCCGCGCGGGGGCGACCTGCTGAGCGCGTGGCGCATGCGCCGGGCGCGGGGCGCGGGCGGCGCGGCGTCTGACCCGATCGTGCCCGAGGCCGGGGCGCGAGGGCCCGAAGCCCGGATCCCCGGGCGGGAGACGCCCGAGTGGCGAGCGGTGTTCGCGAGCCCCGATGCGCCCGACACGCTCGTCATCGGCGGCCAGGCGCGCCAGAGCGCCGACCTGTCGCTGACGGAGCTCGCGGGCCTCGACGCCGCGAGGACGCGCATCGTCGAGGCCGGCGCGCGCGGGCAGGACGATCTCGAGCTCCAGGTCTCCTGGTTCCGGCGGCAGCGCTCGATGGCCATGGAGGAGCTCGCCGGCCTCGAGGCGAGGCTGCTCAACGAGGGGCTCTCCCCCGTCGAGCGCCAGTCCATCGTGCGCGATGCCGCGCGGATGGAGGCGCTCATCGCGAGCACGGAGCAGCAGATCCGCGCCCTGGAGAACGCGATCCGCGGCGACGCCCCGCGACCGTAGCGATCAGCCGCCGCCGGCATCCTCGCCGGGAGCATCCTCGCCGGGAGCGCCGTCCTCGCCCGGCTGTGCGCCGTCTGGCTCAGCCTCGATCTCGTCGGAGACCTCCGGCGCCGACTCGCTGAAGAGCGCGTCGAAATCGATGGGCGAGTCCTCGATCTCCACCACCATGCCGGGGATCGGGTCGATGAGCCCCTCCGGCGACACGCGGAGCTGGCCCGCGGCGTCGAGGAAATCCAGGATCGCCACGCGGAGGTCCGTCAGGGCCGCGTCGCGATCGTTCCGCGCGTTGAGCAGCTCCTCTTCGGCCTCGAGGCGGTCGCGCGTGTCCACCTCGTCGGCCTTGAGGCGCTGCTCCTCGAGCCGGCGCTCGTTGATCCGGACGCGGGCGTCCGCCAGCTCGAGCCGGAACCGGGCGAGGTCCACGCTGCGCAGGCGCTGGCGCACCTCCAGCACGACGTTGTCGGTGAACTCGTCGAGCGAGCGCTGCTCCTGCTGCAGGCGGATGAGCGTCTGGCGCAGCTGGAGCCGCTCGATGCGCCGGTCGAGCGGGAGGCTCAGCAGGAGCCCGACCTCCCACGACGACTCGTCCGGGTCGATCGCGAAGCCGCCCTCGCGCTCGGCGGGATCGGTCGGGATGCCCACCTGGCCGCTCAGGTTCAGGTCGGGCAGGAGCTGGTTGCGCGCGACGCGCACCGTCCGGCGCGCGTCCTCGAGCTGGTCGCGCCGATTCTGGAGATCGAGCCGGTACTCGATCGCCGTGGCGGTCGCCTCCTCGATGTCCATCGCGGGCTCGCTCACCGAGATGCTCGCGCCCACGAGCCGGACGGGCTGCTCGATCGGGATCCCCAGGCGCACCTTGAAGCGATCGACCTCCAGGGTGTATTGCTCGCGCGTGCTGGCAAGGTCGCTCATCGCGCCGACCAGCTGGTTCCTCGCGTCGTTGACCTGGAACTCGCTGAGCCGGCCCGCCTCGTGCAGCGCCTCCTGCTGGCGCACGTAGAGGCGCAGGCTCTCGAGCTGGAGCACCCGGTTCTGCAGCTCCGCGATCGTCTGCAGGAGCCGGAAGTAATCCTGCGCGATGCCCACGAAGTAGGTCCGGCGGAAGCTCTCGAAGTCCCGGGCCGCGTACACGACGTCGCGCTCGGCCTGGATCAGGTCCTCGCGCGCGACCAGGCCCGCCCCGCGCAGCAGCGGCAGGTCCGCCTCCAGAATCAGTTCGGACGCCTGCCGGTACTGCCCGCTCACGCTGGAGCGCAGGTCCTCGGTCGCGCTCCACACCCATCGAGCCTCGGCCTCGCCCCCGTAGGGCAGGCGCTGGGTGGCTCTGAGCGAGTTCACCACGCTCAGCGCATTCTCGAAGCGGCCCTCGTCGCCCTCGCCCCCGACCCGCACGTTCGAGTCGGCGAACAGGCGCGGCCCCCAGCGGTGCCGCTCGATCAGGAGGCCGATCGCGGTGATCAGGTAATCCTCTTCGGCGTCGAGATACTCCCGCCCCTGCACCTGGGAGAGCTCGAGCGCATCGCGGAGGGAGAGCTCCAGGGCGCCGTCGCCCGAGAGCCCGGCGGCCTGCACGGCGTAGTTGCGAAGTCGGGCGTTCAGGCCCTCGACGATCTCCGGGGTCCCGGCCTCGCCCCGATCGAGCTCGGCGTACTGCATCTCCCCCGCCGCGGGGTTGGTCGTCGGCGGGGTCGGGTCGTATTGGGATCGGTCGCGGGCGTTCTCCGGCGGCTCGGTGAGGCGGGGGGCGACCGTCGTGTGGGTCTGGGCCGCGGACTCCCCGATCACCCTGGCCAGGCGCCGGTCGATGTGGTCCATCCCGGATCCGCACCCGGTCACCAGAAAGAGTGAAGCCATCGCGACGGCGAGCGGCGCGAGCGTTCCCGACCAGAGACCATACAACCGAGGGCGGGTGGGCATATTGATCCTCGGACGGCGGGCGGCGCGGCCCTGACGGCGCGGGCGCGCGGCGGGCGCGGGGCCACACAGTACCGCGAACCCGCGTGCTTCGTTGCGGATTGCCGAACCCACTCCTATCCTCTCTGTTCCCGATCCCGGGCCGGTTTTCCGGGGATTCGGCCGCGTCCCTTGGGAATCTCCTAACGTTTTCCTGACGGAGCTTCTATGGCATCGGTGACCTACGACGGCCGCAGCTTCATGCTGGATGGACGGCGGGTCTGGATTGTCGGCGGGTCGATCCACTATGCAAGGCTCCCGCGCGAGGAATGGCCGGATCGGATCGCGGCGGCGAAGCAGGCGGGGCTGAACACGATCGAGACCCCGGTGGTGTGGAGCCGACACGAGCCGCGCTCCGGTCAATTCGACTTCACGGGCGACAACGACCTGCGTCACTTCGTGCGCCTGGTGGGCGACGCGGGGATGCACGTGATCCTGCGCACGGGGCCCTTCGTGGGCGCAGGGTATGACGCCGGCGGCATCCCGGCCTGGCTGGTCTCGCAGCCGGACGTCGTGCCGCGGACGGCGAGCGGTCCGTTCCTTGAGGCCTGCTCGCGCTTCATCACGGCCCTCGCGGGGCAGGTGAAGGACTTGCAGGTGACGAGCGCGGGGCGCGGGGGTCCGATCCTGCTGGTGCAGAGCGAGCACGCGTGGACGTGCGGGAACGACGACCTGGCGCGGGCGTATCTGGGCGAGCTGCTCCGCTACCTGCGCGAGGCCGGGATCAGCGTTCCGATCATCAACTCGAACGGGCTGTGGCAGGCGGTGGAGGGGGAGATCGAGTGCTGGGCGGGTGCGAACGACCTGCTCGCGATCTCGCGCCAGCTCACGGAGGTGCACCCGCGCCATCCGCGCCTCGTGGTCGACCTGCGCGTCGGCGAGCACACGGCGTGGGGGCGGCCCGAGCCGACGCCGCTGAGCCCGGAGGCCGTGCTCAGGGCGGCGGCCGAGTCGCTGGCGGGGGTGTCGCAGTTCGTGCTCAACCCGTTCGCCGGGGGGCATGCGTTCGGTTTCTCCGCCGGGCGCTCGCCGCAGCACGCGGACGCGTACCTCACGACGCGCCAGGACCACGGGGCGCTGGTGAAGGCCGACGGCGAGCGGACGGCGACCTACGCGATGGTGCGGCGTCTGACGATGTTCGCGAGCCGGTTCTCGCGCGTGCTGGCCCACCTGGACCCGGACGACCGGCCGGTGGTGCTCGCGCCCGGCGACGACGACAATGGCCCGACGATCGTGCCGACGCGGGGCTCCCAGGGCGCGGTGGTCTTCATCTTCGGGAAGATGGGGCAGAAGCGGACCAAGCCGCAGCACGCGACGCTGCTGCTGCGCGACGGCTCGACGCTGCACGCGCCGGTGGGTGCGTCGGGCACGGCGTGGTGCCTGTTCGACGTGCTGCTCGCGGGCCGGAGCCAGCTTGATTACTCGTCGCTCTCGGCGTTCGGCGCGGTGGGGAGCACGCTGGTGGTCTTCGGGCCGGCGGGATCGACCGGGACGGTGAGCGTGAACGGCTCGCCGGTCGAGGTGACGGTGCCGGCCGGCAAGAGCCCGGACGTGCACGACCACGAGGGGGTCTGCGTCGTGGTGGCGAGCGACGAGCAGCTGGACGCGATCCAGGTGACCGACGAGGGTGTGCTGATCGGCGTCGCCGGATTCGACGACGCGGGCCGCCCGCTCGCCACGGCCGCGGGCAAGCAGTACACCTTCATCGGGCCGGACGGGAAGAGGTCGGTGCGCAAGGCCGAGAGCGCTGCCCGGCGCGCGGGCCCAGCGCGGGCGGTGGCGCTGCGATGGGAGGTCGCGCACACCACGCCCTACCTCACGGGCGAGAGCCCGCGCTTCGCGGCGATCAGCGGGCCCGCGGACCTCTCCTCCCTCGGCGCGCCCTACGGCTACGGCTGGTACCGGATGCAGTTCCGCTCCTCCGCCCCGAAGAAGGTGCGGCTGGGCGCGCCCGGCGCGGCGGACCGGGTGCAGGTCTTCCTCGACGGGCAGCCCGCGGGTGTGATCGGGCGCGGCCCGGGCGCGCAGAGCGAGCTCTCGCTCCAGCTCAAGAAGGCGCAGCACAGCGTGGTGGTGCTCGCGGAGAACCTCGGCCGCCCCGCGGGGGGGCAGGACCTCAAGCCGCGGAAGGGGCTCTATGGCGAGCTGTACGAGCTCGCCGCCTTCAAGCCCGGGCGCTCCAAGGTGGTGGAGGGGGCGCCGATCGAGCTCTTGTCGGTGCGGGCCCCCTTGTGGGAGGTGCGCGTGGGCGACGTGACGCACCCCGAGCGCGTGGCGTGGTCGTTCGTACACCGGCGCAAGAGCCCCATCATCGTGCGGATGAGCGAGGTCGCCTGGCGGGGGCTCGTGGTGCTCAACGGCAAGCCCATCCACTTCTTCGAGCCGGGCGCCGACAACGACCTGGTGCTCGAGGGCGAGATGCTCAGCCGCGGGAACAACACGCTGGAGCTCGCCGTCGCGGCCGACAGCGTCGCGAGCGACCGGCTGGGCGAGGCGCTGGGGGCGCTGGCCAAGCACACGACGTTCCTGGAGGGGGTGGACACGCTGGGCGGCAAGGTGGAGTGGGCGTTCGCGCAGTGGGAGCAGCCCGCGCCGACGGCGTACGACCCGCTCCCGAAATCGGCGAAGGAGGCGCCGGCCGGCCCGGCTTGGTACCGCGCGGAGTTCGAGGCGCCGGAGAGCGACCGGCACCTCGTGCTGACGGTCGAGGGGCTGGCCAAGGGGCAGATCTACCTGAACGGGCGGCACGTGGGGCGGTACTTCGCCTCGGCCGACGGGAAGGCCGTGCCGCCGCAGCGGGAGTACCTGCTCCCCCGCGCGTGGCTGTCGGGCTCGGGGGCGAACGAATTGACGCTGTTCGACGAGCACGGCGGCGATCCGGAGAAGTGCACGCTGCAGGCGGTGCGCCGCGCGGACGCGGGGTGAGCGATGGACACGGCGCGCAAATGGCAGCGTGCGGCCTCGTTCGCCGCGGATCGTCACCGGCATCACCTGCGCAAGGACGGGCGCACGCCCTACGTGGCGCACGTGTACCGGGTGGCGATGACGGTGCGCGACATCTTCGGGTGCGACGACGACGACGCGCTCGCCGCGGCGCTGCTGCACGACACGATCGAGGACACGCCGACCGACTTCGACGACATCGAGAAGCGGTTCGGCGCGGCGGTGGCGGAGATGGTCGCGGCGCTCACCAAGAACATGATCCTGCGCGAGGACGAGCGGGAGGCGGACTACGACGCGCGGCTGTCGAGGGCCGACTGGCGGGCGCGCCTCGTCAAGCTGGCGGACGTCTTCGACAACCTGAGCGACCTGCACAACCGGCCGGCGGCGGATCTCGCGGCATTTCGGCGGATGGAGTCCCGGTGCGAGCGGGCGATCGCGCTGGCGCTGCCGGACGAGTCGCGCGAGCCGGTGAGGCGCGGGATCGAGGCCGTGCGGGAGCTGGTGGAGCAGGCCCGGGCGCGCTTCCGAGAGGGGGCTGAGCACGGCCGGGGCGGCCGCGGCACGCCGGCGGGCTAAGCCCGCGAGCCGAGCGGGGCTGCGCGCGGGCTGGCCGGGCGCGCGTCCGCCTCCCAATCGAAGCGCCGGCCGAGCATCGCGAACAGCCGCTCGTTGGCGGCCCGGAACCGCTCGTGGAGGCGAGCGCGGAGGGCGGGCTCCAGCGGCCCGTAGCGGGCCGCGTTGTGCTCCCGGAAGGCGGGCGGGGTGAAGGCGGGCAAGCCGAGAAACCCGAGCACCCGCGCATAGCCTTCGGCGGGGTCGGCCCGCATCTCCTCGCTCCCGAGGACGAGCACGCGGCCCTCGCCGAAGCACTCGATCCAGCGGGCGAGCTGCGGGGCATACTCGCCCCGGGCGAGGTACGAGAAGGTCTGGTGCGCCTCGCTGTAATACTGCTCGTCGCGGCGCATGCGCTCCTCCTCGCCGCGGAGCCGGCCGGGCTCGGCGTCGAGCGCCTGCGCGAACCCGAGGGTCTCGAAGCCGGCGCGCACATTCTGCTGGTAGTGCGAGTGGGCGCGGTCCACGGGGTTGCGCACGAGGACGATGATGCGAGCGTCGGGGCAGAGCGCGCGGGCCCGGCGCGGGGCGAGCGGGTGGAAGAGGTAGTAGGGCGTGGCCTCGCCGCTGAAGGCGCGGGGGCCGCGCCGCAGCGCCATCCACGGGCGGAGCGGGAAGCGGGCCCGGTACCAGCGCGAGCCGCGATGGAAGTTGTTGTCGAAGAAGTGCAGCTCCTTCTCGGCGGGGGCGGCGAAGCGGGGGTGCTGGGCGAGGTGGTGGTAGAGGGACGTCGTGCCGGCTTTCATCGCACCGACGATCAGGAATTGGGGGGTGAAGCGCAGGGGTGCCGTGGCCCGGCGCCAAGGCCCCCCCCAACGCGTGCTCGTTGCGCGGCGGCTGGGGGATTCGCTGCCCATCGGGGGAGTGTACCCGACCTTGGGGGGATCTCTCGGAGGGGCGCGTGCTCGGGGAGTCGCAGCGGTGGGCGCAACTGTCGTGGCGATTGCGGCTTACGGGGCGGTGGTGGAGATTGTCGCCGGGCGCTCGCTCTGCTGGATCGTCGGACGTGTCGCCGGGATCGATGCTTGGGCCGAATGGAATATCGCCGTCGGGCGCTTCGATCGGCGCGGCGTCGTCCGGTTCGTCGCCGGGGCGGTGATCGGAGCGGGCGGCCATGCGGATGATCTGGGCCGCGGCCTTGCGGCTGGTCTCATCGCGCAGCGTCGGGGGCTCGGCGGCGGCGGCGAGACGGGCGATGGTCTGGGTCGCGCCGGGGAGCGCTTGGGCGACGATCAGCGCGGTGCGGTACTCGGCGACGGCGCGGAGATTGTTGACGATCGCGCCCGCGCGGTCGGAGCGGGTCCACTGCGCGAGGTCGGCGAAGTTGCAGCCGGCGCGGTCGGCGACGTCGAAGAGCGGGAGGGCGGGGTCGAGGAGGTCTTCGAAGAGTTGGAGCTCATCGTGCATGCGGGCATGATGGGCGGGGGCGCGGGATTGGCAAGAGGGAATCGGGCGAGTGACACGATCGAGCGCGCAGGCGTGGTCATTGGGGGCAGATTTGCGCGCAAATGTGGATGTAAGCGAGCAGTAACGGGGAGCCGGATGGAGGCAGAGTTGATCAGAAGAGAGGCACGAGGCAAGTGGCAAGAGGCACGAGGCGGAGGAGCAGTCCGCCGATGGTGGTGGCCGTCGGGCGGCGTGGCGGCTGCGGGGTGGCGTTCACCGGGAGCGAGCCGGTTGGAAGGCGGCGGGATGGGCGGCCATGTACCGCTCCATGGCGGGGCCGATGCGGTGGTTGCCGCAGCACCTTCGCCTTGTCCGGCTGAGCCGGGGATCTCGCCTGCTGGTTCGCGCGGGCTCTGGAGCATCAGGCCGGAAGGGGACGATCATCGCCATTGACCAGCCGGTTCCGATCCAGCCACTCTCTTGGATTCCAGGCCATCGGGGCGCGAGCATGCCGGGTGGTCACGTGGAAGCCCGGGTCCGCGACTTTGGCAAGGACGAGCAGCCTGTGACCAAAGAGCAGGCGATGGCGGCTGTGTTCTTCGAAGACATCCACGAAGGCAGAAGCGACCTCGGGCTCTCGATGCCAGAAGAGGTCCAAGCTCCGAAGAAGCACGACGCGTCCAGCGTACCGGTCGAAATCAAGATCGTACAGGCAGTCATCCAGCGCTGACAGGCATTGGCCGTAGTGGTTGGGGAAGGAGAGCGTGCCGGCGACGACTCGATGAAGATCTCGCTCGGTCAGCGCGTGGACGCACTCGATCTCATCAATTCGGTACTCACGAGCTGCAAGCCAGGCCAGGTCCGCTTGGAGAATGATCTCCTTGAGATAAAGAACAGCGGCTCCTTCACGCATGAGCAGGAAATCCAGCTCGTGGCGCAGCTGATCTTCTGGCGTGAAGGAGGCCATGCGTGCAGCGTGGTGACAGTATCCCGGTGTGCGTGACGACCTAGCCCCTTGGCCCGGCGTTCTTCACCGTGTCGGGCATCTCGAACTTCGCCGCGTTGTCCCGGAACATGGCCGCGAGCTTCTTGGCCTGGGCGTCGTAGGCGGCGGGGTCCTTCCAGGTGTTGCGGGGCTGGAGGACCTCGCCGGGGACGCCGGGGACGCTCTTGGGGATCGGCAGGCCGAAGATGGGGTCGGGTGCGCACTCGGCGCGGGCGAGGGAGCCGTCGAGGATCGCGTGCACCATGGCGCGGGTGTATTTGAGGCTGAAGCGCTTGCCCGTGCCGTAGGGGCCGCCGGTCCAGCCGGTGTTGAGCAGCCAGACGCCGGCGTTGTGCTTCTTGATGCGCTCGGCGAGCATCTGGGCATACTCGGTGGGGCGGCGGGGCATGAAGGGGGCGCCGAAGCAGGCGGAGAAGTTGGGCTGCGGCTCGGTGACGCCGGCCTCGGTGCCGGCGAGCTTGCTGGTGTAGCCGTTCACGAAGTAGTACATCGCCTGCTCGGGGCTGAGCTTGGCCACCGGCGGGAGCACGCCGTAGGCATCCGCCGTGAGGAAGACGACGTTGGTCGGGTGGGCCCCCACGCTGGGGATCCGCGCGCCGGGGATGAAGTCCACGGGGTAGGTGACTCGGGTGTTCTCGGTGATCGAGCCGTCGTCGTAGTCGGGGACGCGCGTGACGTCGTCGACGACGGTGTTCTCGAGCACGCTGCCGAAGCGGATCGCGTTCCAGATCTGGGGCTCGCCCTCCTGGCTGAGCTTGATGCACTTGGCGTAGCAGCCGCCCTCGAAGTTGAAGACGCCGTCGGGCCCCCAGCCGTGCTCGTCGTCGCCGATGAGGGCGCGGTCGGGATCGGCCGAGAGCGTGGTCTTGCCGGTGCCGGAGAGGCCGAAGAAGAGCGCGACGTTGCGCGGGTCGCCGCTGGCCACGTTGGCCGAGCAGTGCATCGGGAACACGCCCTGCTCGGGCATGTCGAAGTTCATCGCGTAGAAGATGCTCTTCTTGATCTCGCCTGCGTACTCGGTGCCGAGGATCACGACCGTGCGCCTGGTGAGGCTCTGGGCGATGAAGATCGGGCTCGAGACGCCGAGCTCGGCCTGCTCGGCGGCGGTGAGGCGGCGGCGGCCGGCGTTCACGATGGTCCAGTCGTGTCGCCACCTGCCGTCGCCGGCGTCGCTTGCCGACCCCTGGCGGATGAAGAGCGTGCTGGCGAAGAGCGTGTGCCACGCCTGCTCGGCGATCACGCGCACACCGAGGCGGTGCTTGACCTCGGCCCCGGCCCAGCCCTCGAAGGCGAAGAGGCGCGGCTGCTGATTCAGGTGCTCGACGGCGATCTGGTGGACGCGGTCGAACTGCTCGGGGGTGATGGGCTGGTTGACCTTGCCCCAGTCCACCTTCGCGTGGATGGCGGGGGTGTCCTCGAGGTACTTGTCCTTGGGGGAGCGCCCGGTGCGGTCGCCGGTCATGCATACCAGGGCCCCGTTGGCCGCGAGGCGGCCCTCGCCCGCGGCGATGGCGTGCTCGATCAGCGCGGCGGTGGAGAGGTTCGTGAGGCAGCGGTGCGGGGAGAGGTCGAGCGCGGCGTGCCGAGCGATTTGTGTCACAGCGTGTCTCCCTTGCCGGTGGGGCGAAAAGCAGATTGTGGACCCCAAGCGTAGGATTCCACGCCGCGGATTCTCCAGCGGGTTCCGCGGGATGACGTGGCGGGAGAGGCGTGCCGATTGACCGTGTGGGTGGAGCCCAGATACTGTTGGGCTCGGTGCGGGGCGGCCCGCGGATGGCGATTGTAGCTCAGTTGGTTAGAGCACGAGGTTGTGGTCCTCGGGGTCGCGGGTTCGAATCCCGTCAATCGCCCTTGCCCAAGCTTCTACTTGTAGACCTGGTCCGCCCTGGCGATGAGGGCCTGGGGGAGGTCTATCTTGAGCTTCTCGGCGACGATGAGATTCACGGCGATCTCGTAGGTGGGTTCGAGGGGCGGGGGCGTCGCGCGAGGCTTCGCGAGGAATTGGCGCGCGAGGCCGGCGGCCTGGCGGCCCTGCTGCGCGGGGCTGATGCCGACTCCGGCGAGGGTGCCCGCCTTGACCAACTGCCCGGAGAACGCGAAGACCGGGGTGCCCGACCGGAGCGCCTCGATCAGGAGGGTTTTCACGAGCGCGCCGTCGTAGACGGCCGGGTCGGGGAGCGTCCACACGGCGTCCACGCGCGCGGCGATGAGCTCGCGCACGCCGTCGGCGGGCGATTGGAAGGCGTCGAGGTCTACGGCCTCGATCGACCAGCCGCGGGGCAGGCGGTCGCGGGCGGCCCTGAGGAGGGCCGCGCTCGTGTGCGAGCCGGCGCGGTGGAGCACGCCGATGCGCTTCGCGCCGGGGAGGGCCTCGGCGATGAGCTCGAACTGGTCGGCGACCGGCACGGTCGTGGTGACGCCGGTCGAGCGCTCGCGCGGGGCGAGGGAGCTCGCCTCGGGCTCGGAGAGCATGCAGTAGACGAGGGGCGCCTCGGCGGGGAGCTGCCGGGTGAGCGATTCGGCTGCGCGCAGGCCGATGGCGAGGTAGAGGTCGTCGGCATCGGCGGCGGGCGCGCGGTCGAGCTCATCGAGCGCGATCGTGGCGGCCTCGACGCCCTCGCCGTCGAGGGCGTCCACGCACGCCTGCGCGGCGGCGCGGTACGGCTCCGAGTCGCCGCCGAGGATGACCAGCACCTGCTGCGCGCCCGCGGCGTTCGCGCCGGCGGCCGTGCACACGGCGGCGCAGAGCGCTCGCAGGCGCGCGGCGCGTGTGCGTCGGGGCGGTGGGGGGCTCGGGGGGTGGTCGGGTGTCGGTCGCATGCGGGTTCCCGGGCAGTCTAGAACCTGACCTGCAGCCGTACGAAGAGGGTTCGGCCGGGCGTTTCGACCACGGAGCTCTCCGCGCCCGTCGAGTTGACCGCCAGTGCCGTCTCGTCGAACACGTCCAGGACGCCGACCATCAGCTCTCCCCGGCTCTCGAACAGCTTCGCCGCGAGCGTGAGGTCGAGGCGGTGGTATTCGGGCACGTCGGGGGCGCCGAGCGGGTCGCCCTCGGTCGGGGACGAATAGGCGTAGTTCAGGCTCCCCGTCAGCCGTTCGGTGATGCTGTAGCGAGACCGCAGGCCGAACTCGTGCTCGGCGGGGGCGAGGGCCCGGGCGTTCGGGGCGTCGGCGGTCATGTCGAAGTCGTTCAGGGCGTACCAGAGCGAGAGGCGCCCTCGCTCGCACGTGAAGGTGAGCTCGGGCTCGATGCCCGCGGCGGTGGCTCCGCCCACGTTCGTGAAGTCGAACACCTGGCGGCCCGCGCCGAAGGGGTCGGGTGCGGGGCTGAGGCCGGTGAGGTCGTCGTACCACTGCGCGTACCCGTTCACGCCGGCCGTGACGCCCTCGGCAAGGCGGCCGGTGTAGCCGGCCTCCAGGGACCAGATCTGCTCGTTGTCGAGGTCGTGCGCGGCGGGGATGTGCAGCCCGTAGGTGTCGGGCGGGAAGGGCGGGGAGGGGAGGAGCGTCCGGTTCAGCTCGAGCTCTCTGAGCGAGAGCTGCGGCGCGCGGAACGCCTTCGCGCCGCTGAAGCGGAGCACGTGGTGCGCGTCGCGGTCGAGGTCGATGAGCGCCGAGACGCGTCCGGACCAGTCGAGGCTCGTCTCGGAGTACCAGTCGGCGCGGAGCTGGGTCTCGACGGTCAGCCGGTCGGCGGCGCGCCAGCGGTCCGAGACGAAGCCGCCGGCCCACTGCTCGTCGTGATCGCCGGTGGCGAAGATCTGCTCCGGGGAGTCCCGCTCGACATCGATCGAGACCACCCTGACGTTCGCGCCCATGGTGAGCTCGTGCCGCTCGCCGGCGCGGAGGTCCAGCTGCGCGTCCAGCGTGTTGTCGATCGAGCCGGACCGCCACATCGAGGGGCGGTTCACGTCCTCGAAGGTCCCGTACCACTGCACGTAGGCGCTGGCCCCGTCGGAGAACTCGTGCGAGAGCTTGGCGTAGGCCCGGGTGTAGTCGACGCGCTCGTCGTCGCCGGGGTTGAACATCACGAAGGGGAAGCTCCCCCGATCGGTGTGGGCGTGTCTGATCCCGAAGGAGAGGTCGGTCTCGGGATCGAGCTCGTGCACGCCGTCGAGGGCGAAGCGGCGGGAGCGGGCGAAGTCCTCGGAGTCGAAATCATCGTTGGCGACCGCGTCGTCGGAGGACTCCTGGTCGTCGTACGCCGCGGAGAAGCGGGCGCTGAACGCGCCTGCCCCGAACCCGATCCGGGCGTGGTTGTAGGTGTCGCCGTACTCGTTGAGCGTCGTGGAGAGCAGGAAGCCCTTGGTGTCGCGCGGGTCCTTGTTGATGATGTTGATCACGCCGTTGAAGGCGTTGGCCCCCCAGACGGCGCCGCCGGGACCGCGCACGACCTCGATGCGCTCGATGTCCTCCATGAAGGTGGGGACGGAGAGGAGGTCCGCACCGCCGAAGACGGGGTTGGACACGCTGCGTCCGTCGAGGAGGACGAGCGTGCGGTCCGAGAACTCGTGGTGCAGCCCGCGGACGCCGTAGGCGATACGGTTGCGGTCGACCTGGAGCACGTCCATCCCTGGGACGAAGTCCAGGATGAGCGGGATCGAGGGGGCGCCGCTGTAGTGCAGGTCGTCTCCGGTGAGCACGCTCACGGGCACGCTGGTCCGGGTCACCGGCTGGGCGACGCGCCCAGCCGTCACGACGACGTCGAACTCCTCGAAGAGCAGGTCCACGTCGGATTCGAGGGCGTCGAGGTTGAGCCCTTCCAGGTCGAGGCCGTCCTCCGGGGCGGGCTGCTGGGCGGCGGGCGCCTCCAGGTTGCTCGCGGGCTCGGCGGCCGGCTGCGCTGGGGGCTGGGTGTCTTGGGCACGAGCGAGCCCCGCGCAGGAGGCGACGAGGCCCACCACCGCCGCGATAGGAGCGGGGGAGCGCCTGTGGAGCGGAAACGGCGGGCGCGGCGCTCGGCTTGTGGATCGGTGTGCCATGGAGGTTTCGGCCTGATCTGGGCGTGTGTGCGGGCGCGGGCTCATGGCGTCCCGCCGCAAACGGAGGTGAGACACCCGAATTGGGGCTGGGATCGGACGGAACGGGGTCCGCCTTGAGCGGTTGCGCGCCGGTTGCGGGTGTGCGCGGAAGCCCGCCGGGCATTGCCCCGGCACGAGCTTGCGCGATCGGGGCATTGCGTGCGCGGGAGCGGTGTCCGGTCAAGGCCCGGAGCAAACGGACCGATGACGCGGGCAACAGCGGGCCTCCCGCCGCGGAGCGCGCCCACCGCTCCAGCTCCGGAGAGTCCATGCGGACGGCCACGATGGCAACCACGTACCTCAACCTGCGGGTCAAGGCGATCCTGCTGGTGGTGGCGCTGGTGGTGGGCACGGTGGGCGCGGTGTCGGGCGTGAGCGTGTCGCGCACGAACCGGATCATCGAGGCGTCGCAGCGGCACACGGCGGCGGACATCGCCGCGGGGGTCGCGGCGGCGGCGGAGCTGCCGATCGCGGTGCAGGACCGGACGGAGCTGGACCGGCTCGCGCGTCGGTTCGTGGAGCTGGACGAGAACCTGGTGTTCGTGGCGATGTTCGAGGAGAGCGGCGCGATGATCGCGTTCGCCACGCGCGACGAGGACGCGTGGAACGCCTTCGTGAGCCATTCGTCGGGCGACGCGCGGTACGTCCTGGGCTGGAGCGACGTGCGCGGGGCGCTGGACTTCGGGGCGGACCTCTTCGGGGCGGAGACGGAGGACACGGCGCCGGCGGAGGCGTACGGGCGGGTGGTCGTCGGGCTCTCCGCCGCGCCGATGCGGAGGTCGCAGGCGAACCAGGCGCGTGCGGCGGCGGGAGCGCTCGTGGTGACGACGGGGGTGGGCACGCTGCTGGCGCTGCTGGTCGTGGGGAGGTGGACCAAGCGGCTGCGGGCGCTCGTGATCGCGAGCAACCGGATCTCGAGCGGCGACCTGACGGTGGAGCACCTGGACGCCCGGCCGGACGAGATCGGGGCGCTCGCGAGGGCGTTCGAGCGGATGCGGGTGGCGATCCTGGAGCGTGACCAGACGGAGCGGCGCCGTCAGGACGAGCTGCGCCAGGCCCGCGACGACGCGGAGCGCGCCAACGGGGCCAAGAGCCAGTTCCTCGCGCACATGAGCCACGAGATCCGCACGCCGCTGAACGGCGTGGTGGGCATGCTGGACCTGCTCAAGACGACGGCGCTCGACGCCAAGCAGGGCCGGTTCGTCGACCTGGCCCGCTCCTCGGCGGACGCGCTGCTCTCGCTCATCAACAACATCCTCGACTTCTCCAAGATCGAGGCGGACAAGCTGGAGCTCGAGCGGATCGACTTCGACCTCCCGGACCTGGTCGGCTCGGTCGCGGAGATGCTCGCGCCGAAGGCGGAGCAGAAGCGGATCGAGCTGCTCACGTCGGTCGCGGCGAACGTGCCGCGCCACGTGGTGGGCGACCCCGACCGCCTCCGCCAGGTGCTGGTCAACCTCGCGAACAACGCGCTGAAGTTCACCGACCGGGGCGAGGTGGTGATCCGCGTGAGCATGATCGCCGACAGCGCGGCGGACCACGTGCTCAGGGTGCAGGTGACCGACACCGGCATCGGCGTCCCGCCGGAGCGGCGGGAGCGGCTCTTCAAGTCGTTCTCCCAGGTGGACGCCTCCACCACCCGCCGGTTCGGCGGCACCGGGCTGGGGCTCGCGATCTGCAAGAAGCTGGTCGAGCGGATGGGGGGCGAGATCGGCATCGACGAGAACCGCGCGATCGGGGCGGAGTTCTGGTTCACGGCGCGCGTGGGCCGGTCCGAGGTGGACAACGCCTCCACCGAGACGCGGACGGGGCGTCTGCGCGACATCCCGGTCCTCGTCGTGGACGACAACAGCACCAACTGCGAGATCCTGTCGGAGCTGCTGACGGCGTGGCGGATGAGGCCGGCCGTCGTGCACTCCGGGCCCGAAGCGCTGGAGGAGCTCCGGCACGCCGCGGCCGAGGGGCGGCAGTACGCGCTGGCCATCATCGACATGCAGATGCCGGACATGGACGGCGTGCAGCTGGCGGACGCGATCGCGGCGGACGCGGCCCTGCGCGGGCCGCGCCTGATCATGCTCACCTCGCTGAACGTCTCGATCTCCCAGGAGGAGCTGCAGAACATCGGCATCGCGTTCTGCCTGCCCAAGCCGACGCGGTTCTCGACCCTCTTCGAGGCCGTGCTCCAGAGTGTCGGGGCCGAGACGCCCGCGCCGAGCGCCGCGCCGGCGCCCGGCAAGCGCGAGCGGATGAGCTTCAGGGGCGCGCGGGTGCTCGTGGCCGAGGACAACCCCGTGAACCAGGTCGTGGTGCGCGAGATCCTCGCGCAGTTCGGGCTCGACCCGGTCGTCGTGGACAACGGGCTCATGGCGGTGGAGGAGGTCGCGGAGCACGGGTACGACCTGGTGCTCATGGACTGCGAGATGCCGCGGATGGACGGCTTCGAGGCGACGCGGCGCATCCGCCAGGCCGAGGAGCTGGCCGCGTCGGAGGGGCGGGCGCGGCCGCTGCCGATCATCGCGCTGACGGCCAACGCGGTGCAGGGCGACCGCGAGCGCTGCCTGGCGGCCGGGATGAACGACTACATCACCAAGCCCGTGGAGCCGCTGCTGCTGAGCAAGGCGATCGAGGCGGCGCTGCGCGCCGCCGGATGGAAGCCGCCGCCGGAGGCGTGCGGAGCGCGGCGCGAGCCGGCGGGCCCGTCGCGGGGGACGGACGCGGGCGCGGCGCAGGACGCCGCGCCGGCTTCCGGACCGGTCGCGCCCGCCGCGGAGGGGGCGACCGCGATGGACGTGGAGCAGGCGCTCGCGCGGTGCTGCGGCAACATGCGGGTGCTCTCGCTGGTGCTCGACGAGTTCGAGCGGCAGGCCGGGCGCGCGGTGGACGAGATCCAGAGGGCGCTCGCCGAGGGGACTGTGAAGGAGGTGGCGAGGGTGGCGCACGGCATCAAGGGAGCCGCCGCGAACATCTCCGCGTCCGGGGCCGCGGAGAGCGCGAGGCGGCTTGAGCAGCTCGCCAAGCAGGGCGCGTCCTCGGGCCTGGACGCGGCGCTCGGGCAACTGCGGACCGAACTGAACCGTCTGGTCGCGGACCTGCCGCGGGCGCGGCGGGAATTGCAAAGGAAGGCTTCCGTATGAAGATCGGCGACCCCTCGCACCAGATCCTGGTCGTCGATGACGACCTCACGTCCCAGCTGATGCTGCAGGCGGCGCTGGAGGCCGGCCAGTTCAGGGTGGAGGTCGTGGACAGGGCAGCCAAGGCGCTGGACCTGGTCCGCACCGGGCGGTACTCCATCGTGATCACCGACTGGGAGATGCCGGAGATGAGCGGCCTGGAGCTGTGCCAGGCGATCCGGCAGTGCGACCTGAGCGGGTACGTGTACATCATCCTCGTGACCTCGCACAGCGAGCCGGCGGAGATCGTGGAGGGGCTGCGCGCGGGGGCCGACGACTTCATGGCCAAGCCCTTCAACCCGGCGGAGCTGGAGATGCGCATCGGGGTGGGGCTGCGCACGCTCGCGCTCGACACGCGCGACGTGACGATCTTCGCCCTGGCCAAGCTCACCGAGTCGCGCGATCCGGACACCGGGCGTCACCTCGACCGGGTGCGGAGCTACTCGCGCCTCCTCGCGCTCGACCTCCTCCAGCACGGCGAGGGCGGGTACAAGGTGGACCGCGAGTTCGTCAGGCTCATCTACAGCACCAGCCCGCTGCACGATATCGGCAAGGTGGCGATCCCCGACAGCGTGCTGCTCAAGCCCGGGCGGCTGACCGATCGGGAGTTCGAGATCATGAAGGCGCACACGACGATCGGCGCGGCGACCCTGAACGCGGCGCTCGAGAAGTGCCCGGGCGCCCGGTTCCTCGAGATGGCGCGCGACATCGCGCTCTCGCACCACGAGCGGTTCGACGGCTCGGGCTATCCGCAGGGGCGCGTGGGGACGGACGTCCCCCTCCCGGCGCGGATCGTGAGCGTCGCCGACGTGTACGACGCGCTGGTCTCCAAGCGGATCTACAAGAGCGCCACCGAGCACGAGGTGGCGCGGGGCATCATCCTCGAGGGCTCGGGGAGCCAGTTCGACCCGGAGGTGGTCCGATCGTTCCTCCGCGTGGAGGAGGAGTTCATCGAGGTGCACCGGAGGTTCACAGAGCCGGGGGCGAAGCTCGCGGCGTGAGCCGCCGGCTCATCCCTCGCCGCGCGGCGCCACCACGACGCGTCTCTGCAGGTCGGGGACCCAGGTGCCGCCGGGGCTCTCGATCGTCACGGCGAACAGCGCGACCCGTCCGACGTCGATCCCGGGCTCGATCGGGACGATGACCTCGCCCCGAGCCGTGGCGTTGAAGACGCCGCCGCTGACCTTCTGCTCGTCGCCCCGCTCATCGATGACCCACACCTGGTACTGCTCGACGGCCGGGTCGTTCGGCTTGAGCCCGACGAAGCGGAGGTAGCCCTGTTGGAGCTCGTCGTTCCAGACCACGTCGCCCTGCACGCCCTGCTGCTCGGCCGGGGCGTCGGGCAGGTTGAAGTCCGACCAGGCCACGCGGATGGTGTCCGGCACCTCCAGCAGCCGCCGCCGATTGGCGGCGAGCACCTCCGGGTCCGCGGGCTGCTCGTAGCGGGCGATCTCGAGCTCGGCCTGGCCGAGGCGCTCGGTGGCGAGCGCGAGCTGCTCGGCGAGCGCGACCTCGCGCCGTGTGGCTTCCGCCAGCTCACGCCGCTCCCCCTCGAGCAGGTCGTCGCGCGCCGCGAGGTCACGGGCGAGCTGGTCGGCGCGCGTGTGGGCGGTGGCGAGCAGCAGGCGATTCTCCTCGACCTGCGCGGTCATGGCGGCGAGCTCGGCCCGGGTCTGCTCGAGCTGGCGCTCGCGGGCGGCCAGGAGCCCGAGCGCGCCCGCCGCGGCGAGAACGCATGCCGCCGTCGCCGCCCAGAGTGCGCCACGCCACCGCCGGCCGCCCGCGCCCGCGCCGGGATGCGAAACCAGCGTGCGCCCGCGCTCGACCAGGCGCGCCCTGAGGTCGGCCGGCATGCCGCCCGCTCGCGGATCGTCGGCGGCGACGAGCAGCTCGCCGAGCACGGCCTCCATCTCGGGCAGGTCGTGGGCGCGGTCGGCGAGGCTCTCGAGCTCGGCGCGCCCGTCGAGCTCCAGTTGACCGAGGGTGCGGTCGGCGAGCAGGTCGAGCAGGCGTTGGCGTTCGTGTTCATTGAGGGGCGTCATGGATTGCCCTCCCGCTCGATATCCACGCCGTCCAGGGCGTGCACGGATTCATACATCCTTCGCAAGGCCCGCCTCAATCGGGTTTTCACCGTTCCCAGGGGGCTGCCCGTCGCCGCGGCGATCTGGCTGTGCGAGAGGCCGCCCCAGACCACCATCCAGACGGCTTGGCGCTCGTCGCGCGGGAGGCGGTCGAACGCCTCCGCCGCCGCGGCTTGGGCCGTGTCGCGCCCGGGGCCGGGCGAGCGCTCCGCCAGGCGGGCCGGGGGCTCGATCGCGCTGTCGGCGGCGACCTCGCGCCGCGAGAGGCGGCGGCGCTGCGCGTCGGTCAGGCGGCGGTGCGCGATGGTCGCGACGAACGCGGCCTCCGAGCCGCGGGCGGGATCGAACCGCCCGGCGTGGAGCCAGAGCGCGACGAAGATCTCCTGGACGATGTCTTCCGTCTCGGAGCGGGAGTCGCCGAGGTAGCGGGCGGCGAGGCGCCAGACGAGCCCGCCGTACTCGTCGATGCAGCGCTGCACAGCACGCTGGTCGCCGCGGGCGATCTGTTGGAGGATCGAGGGCACGTGTGTATCCGTCCGAAAGGAGGCGGTCTCCCGGATCGGCGGGAGTGTACCTCTTCTTCGTTCGGGATCAAAAACCGGATTGCGCCCGCGAACGAAGGAAGGCTGAACCGGCGCGGCGCGTGCGGCGCCGGCGGATGAGCGGCGATCGCTGCGCCAGCGGCCGTCCGCTCGCATAACCGGTTGGGAGGGCCCCGCATGCGCGCTCCGCGCCGCGGCGGGAGGGCGGGCGTCCCGCGCCGTTCGGGGGGACGCCCGCCCCGCTTTGGCCGATCGCCCCGGGCGGAGCGGCCGAGGCGAGCGACCACGGATGCGGCCAGATGAGCGCGGAGAACGGGTGCTCCAGGGCCCGGGCTCATCCGCGCGCGCCGTCGTCCGACGGATCGCTCCCCGCGCGCCCGAGCTCTCGCGCGCCGGAAAAACCGGCGATCAGCCGCGCCCGAAGGGGATGCGTCCGCGCGGCCCGGTGGAGCCGGACGCGCGGTTCCCGAACGCATCAATCCGTTGTCGATGCACACACCGCCTGAGGAAAGGAATGCACCATGCGGAGTAGATGGAGACTCGAATCGTTCGGCGCCGCGGCGGCTCTCGCCCTCGCGGCCGGCGCCGCCGCGGCGATGAGCGGGCCCGCGGCCCCCGCGCCCGGCGCCGCTCCGGCGCGCGTCTCGAGCCACAACGACGCGCCCCTCATCAAGCAGGACCCGCAGGCGAACCTGACGGACGTCTACGCGTTCGTCGGCGCCCGCTACGACAACCCCGGCCAGCAGGTGCTCAACGTCGTCATCAACGTGCGTCCGTTCTCCGAGCCGGGCGACGGCCCGCATTTCGAGCGCTTCGCGCCCGACGCGCTCTACAGCATCCACATCACCGACCCGATGAGCGCGGAGACGGTCGTCCGCTATGACTTCACGTTCTCGCCGGTGGACGAGGGCTATAAGAACGAGGACACCGTGCTCTCGTACGGCCTCGGCACCGAGGCGGGACCGATCGTCGACATCGGCGACGCGCGCCAGAACTACACGCAGACGTACACCGTCACCCGCACCGAGGGGGGCAGCACCACCACCACGGCGACAGGCCTGCTCGTGCCACCCCCCAACGTGGGCAAGAACGTGACGCCCTTCTACAACGACGACAAGGGCCTGGCGCTCCAGGGCGCGGCGACGTACGCCGAGCTCGACCGCTACACGCAGCAGGCGATCCAGCCGGGCGCCGGCGGCGAGGCGCTCTTCGCCGGGCCCCGCGACGACTCCTTCTTCGCCGACGTGCCCGGAATCTTCGACCTCCTCAATGTCCGGATCCTCGACAACAACGGCGACCTCGGAGACGGCCTCGGGCAGGACGGGCGCGGGCCCGACGGCTTCAAGGGCTTCAACGTGCTCACCCTCGCGATGCAGATCCCGCTGGAGGACCTGCCCTCGCTGCCCTACACCGACGCCTTCTTCGGGGCGCAGACCGGCGTGGGCGTGTACGCCTCGGTGAGCCGCCGGGAGGTCACGGTCCGCAACGCAGGCGACGACGTGAGCAACTCGGGCGACTGGGTGCAGGTCAACCGCCTCGGCAACCCGCTCTTCAACGAGGCGCTGGTCGCCTTCGCCGACAAGGACCGCTACAACTCGGTCGCTCCCACCGGCGACAGCCAGTTCGCGCAGTACGCTTCGAACCCGGAGCTGGCCGAGCTGATCAATCTCGTCTTCGGCACCGCATTCGAGACCGCCAACCGCGCCGACCTCGTCGCCGTCTTCATCCCCGACGTGCTCCGGGTGTGCACGACCACCGGCCCCGTGCCGCTCGCGGGCGATCCCGACTTCCACCGCCTGGGCTTCATCGGGGGCGACACCACGGGCGGCGTCTCCAGCGGCTGGCCGAACGGGCGCCGGCTCGGCGACGACGTCGTGGACATCGCGCTCACGGCGATCGCGAGCGGGCCCTCCTACAGCACCATCACCGTCGTCGGCGACAACGCCCCGCAGAACGACGTGGACTACCACGGCGTCTTCCCCTACGCCGCGACGCCGCACTCGGGCACGCTGCACCGCAAGGACCCGCCCAAGATCCTGAAGGCCGACTTCAACGACGACGGCGTGGTGGACACGCGCGACATCATCGCGTACCTCAACGCCTGGAACAGCGACCGCTGAGGCGCCGCTCCGGCACGGCCCGGGCGGGTCGAGAGCCCCGCCCGGGCGTTTGCTCTCCCGACCATCGACCCCCGCACAACGAAAGGAATCCCATGCTCCGCACAGCCCTCCGATCGTGCCGCCGTCTTGCCGGTCCGCTCGCCCTCGGCGCGATCGCCTCCGCCGCCGGCGCGCACGAGTTCTGGGTGATGCCCAGCGCGTTCGCCGCCCAACCCGGGGGCTTGATACGCGTCGAGCTCTATCACGGCGAGCGCTTCGCGGGCGATCTCGTCGCGCGGGATGACGCGAAGATCCGGAGGTTCGAGGTGGTCTGGCCCGGCGCCGAGCCGGAGGCCCCGGCGGAGGTCCGCGGCATGCACGGCGCCGGCGCGAGCTTTGTCCGACCGGCGAACGCGGGCCGGGGCGTGATCGTGTACGAGACCGGCGAATACATCAACCTGCTCCCGGCCGAGAGGTTCGAGGCGTACCTGCGCGAGGAGGGGCTGGGCGAGATCAGCCGGCGTCGCGCGGAGTTGGGGGAGACGGGGGCGCCCGGGCGCGAGGCGTACGTGAGGTGCGCCAAGGCGCTGGTCGTTGTCGGCCCCGGCGGGGAGGGAGGCGGCGCGGCGCCGGATGCTCCGGTCGGTCTGCCGCTCGAGATCGTGCTGGAACAGGGCGCGGGCGCGCCGGCGAGCGGGCCGGTCGTCGCGAGCGTGCTCTTCGAGGGCCGGCCGCTGGCGGGGCTGCGCGTCGTCGCGGTGCACGAGGCGAGCACGGGCGAGCTCGTGGAGCTGGCGACCGACGCGGAGGGGCGCATCAGCTTTCCCGCCGCCGCGTCGGGCGCATGGATGCTCACCACGATCTACATGACGCGGACCGACGGGCGAGAGGATGTGGACTGGAAGAGCTACTGGGCCTCGCTGACGTTCGCCCGGCCCGACGGGGCAACGACCCAGCCCCGTGCCCAGGCGCTCCCGCATGAATCCGCGACAGAGTCGGCGCGGGCTGCGCAGGCTGTCCGTCGCACGGGAACATGAGCACTCGGGCGGCGCACGCGTCGGCTCGGTCGCAGGTCGTGTCCCGAGTGGAACGCCCGCCCGCCCTTGGCAGGGTGCGGAGCCCGAGTCGTGGATTTGCGTAGCTCTGGTGCGCCTGGAGGGAGGTGCCGCGCGAACCATCGCCTCCAATCCATGCGGATCCCAGGGGCATGAGCACATATTGATCCGGGGCTCACCCCCGGCTCAGGGGCCGGACGCACTTCTCGTAGGGGGAAGCAAGGAGAACCGAGATGCGATACGACGATATGAATGGCCCCACGGCTCGGCGCAGCACCACGATCGCGGCGATGCTCCTCGGGCTGGTGGCGTTCGCCGGCGTGGCCCCGCTCCAGGGCTGCGGCGACAAGGTGAAGGTGAAGAACTCCACGATCGAGGAGTCCGAGCTCGAGCCCGATCTCGATGACGGCGCCGAGCTCGACGAGAACGACGACGTCGATCTCGAAATCGATGACGACGACGACATCGATCTCGACGACGACGACATCGACATCGATGACGATTGATGGATAGAGCGGCCGGAGCCCGTCCGTCGCGCACGTGCGTCGGACGGGCTCCGGGGCCGCTCGCCCGGCGCACACCCCGCACCGCTCGGGCCATTTGTCTCGCGCGTGCGCGCGGGAGCGTGTGCAGCCTTCCTGGTGCGCAGCCGCATCCGAGGCCGCTTTACGGATCCAGAGCCTTCAGCATCCGCTCCACCTGCTCTGCATACCCGCCCCCGAACAGGATCGCGTGGACGAGCAGCGGGTAGAGGTTGTAGATCGACCGCCGGCGCTCGAAGAAGCCCTCGCGGATCGGGCGAAGCTCGTGGTAGCGCGCGAAGAACGGCCGCCCGAACGTCGAGAAGAGCGTGATGAACGCGAGCTCCGCTTCCGGGTGCGCATAGTGCACGGCCGGATCGATGAACGCGGCGATCCGCCCGCGATCGGCGAGCACGTTCCCGCTCCAGACGTCTCCATGGATGAGCGAGGGGTGCTCGGGCTCCTCGATGTGGCGGCCCAGGCGGTCGGCGAGGCGCCGCAAGGCGTCCCAGCATGGGCCGGTGATGGCGCCGCGCCCGTGGGCGAGGGCTCCGAAGTGGCGGAGGCGCTGCGCGGCGAAGAACTCGACCCAGGAGGCGGTGGGGGGGCAGGGTTGGTCGAGAGGGCCGATGAGCGTGTCGCGCTCGAAGCCGAAGGTGTCGGCCGGCACGGCGTGCAGCGCCGCCAGCAGCTCCGCGGCGTGTCGCTCGCCGCTCTCGCCCAGACGCCCGTCGTGCTCCACGTGCTCGATCACGAGCAGGTCGGGCTCGGAGTGGAGCACCGCCGGCACCGGCAGCGACGAGCGCTCGCGCAGCCAGCGCAGCATCATCGCCTCCGTTTCGTACGCGAGCCCGCCGCGCTTGACCACCACGAGAGTGCCGGCCCCGGGCTCGTCCCCGAGTCCGGCCCCGAGGTCCGCCAGCAGCACGTCGGCCACACACCCGCCCCTCAGGCGGCGCAGCGAGCGCCCGGGGCGCCCGAGGGCGCTGGCGAGGCGTTCGGCCGTGTCCATACTCCGACTGTTGGCCGGCGCGGCGCTCGCGGCAAGCCGCTAGGCCGCCCGGCGCGCCGCGCGGACGCGCTTGCAGGTGTGGATCAGCTCCTCCACCTCGGGCAGCGCGTCGCGCGGGCTCATGGTGGAGGCCACCCTGGAGCCGGCCGTCTCCGCCGCGCCGACCAGCTCGCTCAGGCCGAGCTGGAGCCCGGCGCTGCGGATCTGCTGGCAGCAGGCGAAGCCGCGGACCGCGTCGTTCTCCGCCAGCAGCCCGCGGAGCTGGTCCGCGAGCGAACGCACCAGCGCCACGCAGCTCTCGACCACGGGCGCGGGCAGGCCCGGATCGGGCGTGAGCGCATTGGCGTCGGCGGCGAGGAGGCCGTCGGCGAGGGCGCTGAGCAGGTGATCGCTCTGCAGCGGGCGGGCCAGGAACGCGCTGGCCTCCATCGACTGAAGCTGGTGCTTGGTCATGACGTCGGCCGAGTCGCCGATCGCGATTACCGGGGCGTCAACGCCCTGCCGGCGCAGGCACGCCAGCGCCTCCGGGGCGTCCTCCACCGCGAGGTCGATGATGATCGCGCTGCACTGGACGGACATCAGCGATTCGACGTCTTTGAGGGATCGCGCGAACTTCACGCCGAGCTGCGTCGCGGAGAGGTAGTGCGAGATGATCCGCTCGTCCATGTCGTTGGCGATGACCGCCAGCACCGTGCCCTTCAGGCCGCCGGCGTCCACCTTCTCGAAGGTGCTCGCCCCCTGCGTCGGGTCCAGCTCCACGAAGTGGGCGAGCTCGATCGGCCGGCTGAAGCAGATGCCCAGCTCGTGCACGCGCCCGCTCACGTGGATGCAGCGCACCACGGTCCCCGAGTGCGCCGCGACCTTCCCGTCGTCCTGCGGCAGGTGCACCGTGCAGCGCGTGCCGACGTGCACGTACGCCCCGTGCAGCACCCCCGCGCCGCCCCGCGACAGGTTGCGGCAGGCGACCAGCACGTCGGCGAGGCTGCCGCCGGGGTGCTCGAGCGTGAGGCGGATCGAGCCGTGGCGGAACGGCCAGCGCGCGTGCGTCCGTTTCGCCGCCGCGGCGCTGTTCGCCGAGCGGCCGTCCAGCAGGTCGAGCAGGTCGTCGAGGGCCCGGTCCGGCACGCCGATCGTGTTCGGGCGTGAGCCGGAGGAGAAATTCGCGGTCGGTGCGCGGCGTCCCCGGATCGGCGGCATGGGTTGGCTCCTGCCGTCGATATCGGCGCGCCGCGAGCACGGGGCAATCCCGAGGCGGGAATCCCGGGGGCCCGGCGTGCGCCCGCGCCCTCACGCCCAGCCGCCGGAGAGAGCTCCCAGGCCGATAACCCCCGCCGGCGCCGGGGCTACACGTCCAGGTTCTTGACCTCGAGCGCGTGCTCCTCGATGAACTTGCGCCGGGGCTCGACGTGCTCGCCCATCAGGGTGCTGAAGAGGTACTCGGCCTCCTGGCCCATGTCCCAGGAGACGCGGAGCATGGTCCGGCGGGCCGGGTCCATGGTGGTCTCCCAGAGCTGCTCGGCGTCCATCTCGCCCAGGCCCTTGAAGCGCTTGGTCTCCAGGCCCCGCCGGCCGATCACCCGCAGCGCGGGGATGATCGCCGCGAGGTTCGGGGCCTCGACGATCCGGGCGTCCTCCGTCACGCGCGGGCCCTGCCCGGCCTCGTCCTCGGGCGCCTCGCCGTCGGGCGCGGCGGACGGCGCGTGGACGCCGGACGCCGGCTGGGCGGGCTTGGCCTTGGTCGTCTCCCACGCGAAGCGGGCCGGGAGCTTGGTCCCGGTCACGCTCTCCTCCTGCACGAGCGCGTAGTCGTCGATCGAGAGCCCGAGGCTCTCGAGCTCGGCGAACACCCGCTCCAGCTCGCGGTTCTCGTGCAGCTCGCGGATCGTTGCGATCGGCCCGCCGAGGATGGGCTCGCCCGCGCCCGCCGGCGGCGCGGCGCCCGGGCCGACGCCGTCGGGCGTTCCGGCGCCCTCGGCCTCGGTGTGCGGCGCGACGTCGTCGGCGAGGCGCAGCCCGCGCTCCGCGACGATCCGGTGCGCCTGCTCCTCGCTCCACGCGGGCACGTCGTTGGCCCGCCACTGCACGCGGTGCGTGGGCAGGCGGTTGCGGCCCTCCGGGTCGCCGGCGCGCTCGCCGAGCAGGTCGACGAAGCGGACGCCCCGGCGGTCGGCGATCTCGACGAGCTCCGCCAGGCGGCGGAGGTGCTTGACCGCGCGCCGGGCGTCCTGCCCCGACAGCCGGCGCTCCTCGATCGCCCGGACGTGGTCGCCCTCGCCCTCGAAGCGCCGGACGACCAGCGCCGAGCCCTCCAGGCCCAGGTCGGTGAGGGCGTCGTCGAGCAGCCGCTCGTTGAGCACGTACCGGACCTTCTTGCCCTTGGCCACCTGGTAGAGCGGCGGCTGGGCGATGTACACCCGCCCGCGACGGATCAATTCGGGCATCTGCCGGAAGAAGAACGTGAGCAGCAGCGTGCGGATGTGCGAGCCGTCCACGTCCGCGTCGGTCATGATGATGATCTTCGCGTAGCGCAGGCGGGTGATGTCGAACTCCGCGCCGATGCCGCAGCGCAGGGCCGCGATCAGCGTGCGGATCTCCTCGAACCCCAGCACCTTGTCGATGCGGGCCTTCTCCACGTTCAGGATCTTGCCCTTGAGCGGCAGGATGGCCTGGGTCTCGACGTCGCGCCCCTGCGTCGCGCTCCCACCCGCCGAATCGCCCTCGACGATGAAGAGCTCGGAGCGCTCGAAGTCGCGCGTCTTGCAGTCGCGCAGCTTGTGCGGCATCGAGCCCGAGTCGAGCGCGGTCTTGCGCCGCGTCAGCTCCCGCGCCTTTCGCGCCGCCTCCCGCGCCTGGGCCGCCACGATCCCCTTCAGGCACAGCCGCTTGGCCTCGCCGGGGTGCTCCTCCATCCAGGTCTCGAGCGCCTCGCTCACGGCCGCCGCGACGAAGCCCTCGATCTCGGGGTTGAGGAGCTTCTCCTTGGGCTGGTTGTTGAAGGTCGGGTCCGGCAGCTTCACGCTGATGATCGCGATGATCCCCTCGCGCAGGTCCTCGCCCGTCGGGACCGGGTCCTTCTCCTTGATGATGCCGCTCTTGCGCGCATAGTTGTTCACGGTGCGCGTCAGCGCCACTTTGAAGCCCTGCGCGTGCGTGCCGCCGTCCACGTTGTTGATGTTGTTGGCGAAGGTCAGCAGCGTCTCGTTGTACCCGTCGTGGTACTGGAACGCCACCTCGCACACCAGGCTCTTCTCCGCGTCCTCGCGCCTGAGGTACACCGGGCTGCACACCGCGTTCTTGCCCTGCATCAGGTGCTCGACGTACTCGACCAGCCCGTGCGTGGCGGCGAAGGTCGCGGCCTTGGGTTTGCCGTCCGGGCCCACGCGCTCGTCGGTGAGCTTGATCGTCGCGCCGGGGTTGAGGTACGCGAGCTCCCGCAGGCGCGTCGCCAGCGTCTGGAAGTTGAAGTCCGTCTCGGGGAAGATCTCGGGGTCCGCCTTGAAGCTCACGGTCGTGCCGCGGGCGCGGGTGCTCCCCGCGGGGATGTCGCCGACGACGTACAGCGGCTTGGCCACCCGCCCCCGCGCGAACTCGATGCGGTAGATCTTGCCGTCGCGCCACACCTCGCACTCGAGCCACTCGCTCAGGGCGTTCACGCACGAGACGCCCACGCCGTGCAGCCCGCCCGACACCTTGTACGCGCTGCCCTCCTGGCCGAACTTGCCCCCCGCGTGCAGCTTGGTCATCACGACCTCGACCGCGGGCCTGCCGTTGAGCGCCGGGTCCTCGTGCCTGATCGGGTCGACGGGGATGCCGCGCCCGTCGTCGATCACCGTGCACGAGCCGTCGGCCTCGATCGAGACGCTGACGACGCTGGCGTAGCCCGCCATCGCCTCGTCGATCGAGTTGTCCACGGTCTCGTAGACCAGGTGGTGCAGGGCGTTGATGCCCGTGCCGCCGATGTACATCCCCGGGCGCTTGCGCACCGCCTCGAGACCCTCGAGGACCTTGATCTGGTCGGAGCCGTAGTCGCCGCCGATCTTCGCGGGCGCGCCCTGGCCGGGGCCGGCCCGGCCCGGAGCGGTCTGGCCCGCCGCGATCGGGGCCCCCGAGTCGGCCGTCCCGCTGGTGTCGGTCAGTTGCCCCGGATTGGTCTGGCTGGTCGTCATGATCCGTCGCTTGCCCGCGCCCATCGGGCCGCCGGCCCGAGTGGGGTGTGCCCCCCGGTCCGCGGCCGCCGGCCACGCCATCAGGCGGGCCGGTGCAGGGCCGAAGCTGCCGGGAAAAACCCGCCATTTCGAGCGTCGGCGGGGTCGCAGAATGATAGGGAGGCGGGGGCCGAAAGTCGCCTCTGACGCGCGTTCGGCCAAGCGGATTCGGGCACTCTACTGAGGGGTCGGCGACGGCGTCTCAGCCGCTGCAAAGGGGCTTGCGGGGATCGGCGACCGGGATGGCCGCGGCCCGGCCGTTACGGCTCGCCGACGGCCCCGATGGACTTGTTGGACTGCGAGGTGTCCGTCACGTCCCCGTAGTCGTCGTAGCCCAAATAGTTCCTCACATCTTCGAGCTGGTTGCTCGCGTCGGAGTTTGGGGTCGGGCGACACTCAGTGCGATCCAGCGCCGTGAACTTCCCGCGTTCCGGACGCCCCCAGAGGGGGCGCTGTCGATAGCCCCGGGCGATCGGAGCCCGCGCCGAGCGGGCGGAGTGAGCCCGGGGTGCGCGTCGTGCCCGCTGCAGAGCCCCGAATGGGGCGAAGGCGCCAACCAATCCTCCCAGGTTCGAACAAAGGTTCACGGCGTTGGAGCCCATCGACCGTCGTCCCGACGCCGTCGTCAAGGATCGCGTTCGTCCCCTGCGTCGGGCTCACCTCGAACAAGCTGTTGTCCACCCGGATGCTGTCGCTCGGGATCGCCGACCCCGAGCCGTCGCCCTGCATCTGCTCAAAGGTACAATCGGTGACGACCACCCCGTGAGCGCCTTACTCCGGCTCCAAGGCCGCGCAGTCTGGAAGCTGTCGGCGTGGAAGGTGGTTGACACTCTTGCGGTGTCGGGGTTCACCACGCCCGTAAGGTCGCCCTCGACGGTCGTCGTCTTGGCGGTGTTGTCCTGCGATATCAGCTTGTACGTCAGCCCTTCCTTAACCCCGCCCAACACCCGGAGCCTGCGATTGTCGTCGCTGTTGAAGAGGTATTTCGTGACCTCGGCGTCGCCGTCCGTGCCGCTCGGCGGCTGGATTGTGACGACGAACCCGATGCCGCCCGTTTCGGTATCCTTGGTCACCGTGTCCACGGTCACGGTGCTCCCCTCCAGCCAGAAGGTGACCTCTTCGATCCAGTCGTCATCGCCGTGCTCGGCGCCGACGACGAGGTTGAAGTCCGCGGTCCACCACATGTGCGGGGCGCGGTTGAACGTCCCGATCGCCTTGTGAGGCCATCCACTCCCTTGAAGCCCAGCCGCGGCGGCCGGGATTGCCCGGCCTTGCCAACTCGTCGTCCCGTCCCACGAAGCACCCGGCGTTAGACTCGGCATCACGGATTCTCCTAGGAGGTACACACGGCATACGGAGAATACTCAGTCCGCGTTGCGATAGCCTGGGGAATTCATTGCAGCGACCGGTTCAAGGGTGTACGCTTGGGCGGTCCAGGAGGGGAGCACGAATGCGACCACTGAGAGAAGCATTAGCGATTCTGGCATGGGGTGCAGGGGCGTCAGTGGCTGGTGCGCAGCACGTCTACTTCGCCGAAACGGACTTCGGAACGGGTTGGGTAAAGCGTGTGAGCGCCGATGGATCCGGGCTTGACACCCTCGCGGAGACCTCCGGTGGGATACGGGGCGTGGAAGTGGCAACGGATCTACAGTTTCTCTACTGGAGCAATGTCGACACAGGATCGATTCTGCGAGCTCCGATCTCAACCCCCGATCTTTGGGAACCAGTCGTCACCGGATTGAGCTTCCCTTCCGACATCTCGTTGGACGAGTCGCACGACCTGCTCGCGTGGGTGGATGAGTCAACCGGGACAGTGTCGGTGTCGGATCTCGACGGATCAGGTCGACGAGATATCGTTACCGACGTCCTATCAGTCGCGATCGATCTTGACACGGACCGAGAGCATGTATATTTCGAGGACCGGGCGTCCATCTCACGAGGCGCCATCCGGCGCATCGGACTCGATGGTTCTGGAGTGGAAACAGTTATCGCGGATGTCCCAACCGCGACTGATCTCGCCGTAGACCCGGAGCACGGGTACATCTACTGGGGATCCTCTGCGGGATTTGACAACACAGGGGGCATCTATCGGGTTCGGTTCGACGGCACCGGCTTCGAGGAGATCTTCAAGCCGGACACGCCGCTGAGCGACGCTACCGCGCTGACGATCGATTCCCAGAGCGGCGCGATCTACTTCGGCGTGCGCAGCAACGCCGACGTGACGGACATCTATCGCATGGGTTTGGACGGGAGTGATCCTCAGGTAATCGCGAGCGGGTTCCAACTCATACCCCACATGACCTTCCTGGTGCCGAGCCCCTCGGGGCTTGCTGCCCTTGCCACTGCGGCGCTGCTGGGCTGCCGGAGATGTCGCTGAGAGCGTGCGGAGACGGGCCGTATGGAGGGCGGCCCGGCCCCGATGGAGTGCGCGACGGTCCCCAAAGTCGGTGCCCAGTAGGCCTCGCTGTGGCATACTGTGCAGGGCGGGTCTTGCCGGAAGGTGGAGGACATGGCGCTCAGAGGACTATTCGTTGGCGGCGTAGCGGCGCTCTGCTCGATGCCCGCCGCGGCCCAGTTTATCTATTTCACCGAACTTCTCGACGTCGGGGAAGGGGCTTTCCGGCGGATCCGGACTGACGGCGCGGACCTCCAGACGCTTTCCACCATCTTTGGGGATGGGCTGCGAGGGATCGCCACGGACCTGCCGCGGCACCACGCGTATTGGAGTGATATTGACACGGGAGAGATCTATCGCGGCCCGATCGAGGATCCGGGCGACGCGCAGTCTGTGGTGAGCGGTCTCGCGTTTCCCGTCGACATCGGTGTGGATTCGGTTCGCCGCCGCCTTGCGTGGACCGACTCAACGAATGAGAGAATCGAAGCGTCGCGCTTGGACGGCGACGACCGGTCCGTGCTAGTGTCCAACGTACTGTCGGTAGCTCTGGCGATGGATGAGCTGACAGGCTATGTGTACTTCGAGGATCGCGCTACCGCGGAGCGGGGCGCGATCAGGCGGATACATCTAGACGGCACTGGCCTGGAGACGATCATTGACGATGTCCCTACGGCCACAGATCTTGCGATCGACTCGCTCAATGGCTACGTCTACTGGGGTTCCTCAGCGGGCTTCGACAACACCGGCGGTATTTACCGCGTCCAATTCGACGGTACCGGCTTTGAGGAGGTCTTTAAGTCCGACATGCCCCGGCATGATGCGACGGCTTTGACTTTGGATCCGGCCGGCGAGTCGGTCTACTTCAGCCTCAAGGACACGGCGAGCAATTGCGATCTCTACCGGATGGGGTTGGCCGGGAGCAATCCAACACTGATCGCCACGGGGTTCGACGCCATCGCCCACATGGACTTCGTGGTGCCGAGCCCCCCGGGCGTCGCCGCCCTCGCCGCGGCGGCCCTGCTGGGGTCCCGGAGACGTCGCTGAGGTGTTGCGGGAGACCGCTGACGGGCCGACCCGGTGGGAGAGCGCGACCGCTTCCAAGATCCCGTGCCCGGCGGGCCTCGCTGTGGCATAATGTGCAGGGCGGGTCTTGACGAGAGGTGGAGGACATGGCGCGCAGAATAATGATCGTTGGCGGCGCGGCGGTGCTGTGCTCGATGCCCGCCGCGGCCCAGTTTATCTATTTCACCGAACTTCTCGACGTTGGGGAGGGGGCGATCCGGCGAATCCAGACCGACGGCACGGACCTCCGGACGCTCTCCTCTATGGTCGGTGATGGACTACGTGGGATCGCCATCGACCTGCCGCGGAATCGAGTGTACTGGAGCGATGTCGATTTGGGGGAGATCTTTAGAGGGCCGATTGAAAGCCCGGGGGATGGGGAAGCAATCGTTTCCGGCCTCGCGTTCCCGGTAGACATTGGTGTCGATTCCGATCGCCAGCGGCTCGCATGGATTGGCGCGGGCTCAGACACGACGCTCCAATCATCAAACCTTGACGGCGACAATCAGGTTGTGCTCGCCTCCGATGTGAGCTCCGCGGCTCTGGCGATGGATGAACTGTCTGGATACGTGTACTTCGAGGACCGCACCACCGCGGAGCGGGGCGCGATCAGGCGGGTGCATCTGGATGGCACCGGCCTGGAGACGATCATCGACGATGTCCCTACCGCCACGGATTTGGCGATCGATTCCCTCAATGGGTACGTCTACTGGGGTTCCTCGGCGGGCTTCGACAACACCGGTGGCATTTACCGCGTTCAATTCGACGGTACCGGCTTTGAGGAGGTCTTTAAGTCCGACATGCCCCGGCACGATGCCACGACTTTGACCTTGGATCCGGCCAGCGGATCGGTCTACTTCAGCCTCAAGGATACGGCGAGCAATTGCGATCTCTATCGAATGGAGTTGGACGGGAGTAATCCAACACTGATCGCCACTGGGTTTGACGCCATTGCTCACATGGACTTCGTGGTGCCGAGCCCCTCGGGCGTCGCCGCCCTCGCCGCGACGGCCCTGCTGGGCTGCCGGAGACGTCGCTAAGACTTCGGGAAATCGTCCGCGATCTCTCCTGTCCTTAACGCTCTGGTGGGCCAACGGGGATCGCAACTTCCAGTTCGATTCGCAGGAAGTGATCGCCTTCCTGGACGCGCGGGCCGACGGCTGCTGAGCGCACGGAGTGAGTACGCTGCGGTCCGTGAGCGGATCCCCAGCCGAGACGATCCACCCCGTCCTCCCGCCCGCCGACACGGGCGCGCCGGACTCCCCGCGCCTGCCCGACGACGCCGCTTTCATCCCACCCCGAGGCGTCGGCGCAACCCCGCAGGCCGCCCACGTCTCCACCGCCAGCACCGTGCTCGTCTACGCCGCCCTCGCGGCCGTCTTCACCCCCGTCGTCGTCGTCGTCCGCGCCTTCGGGAACGCGGGCTCGCTCTACGCCGCCGCCCCGCTGGCGATCGCCGGCGCGGCGTGGGGGATCTGGGCGTGGCGGAGGCAGGTGGAGCGCACGCGGCTCGACGAGCAGGCAGTGGCCGCGGGCTTCACGTTCGACCGCGGCTCGACGGCCCGCGTGCGGATCGCCTGCCGGCCCGGCTGGGGCGCGCGGCTGCTCCACGGGCTCGACCCGCACTCAGGTTTCGAGCCTGAGATCGCCCGCGTGCCGCTGGCCCTGGGCGTGAGCGGGTCGGACAAGCTCCTCGCCGCGCTGGGGGCGATCGGCGGCGTGGGGGCCGCGTACCTGCTCACCGGCTCGTTCTTCGCCGGGCCGCTCACGTCGCTCTCGGTGTGGATGGCGATGGGGGCCGCGGGAGTCGGGGCGGTGGCGCTCCCCGAGTTC